>JANPNU010000062.1:0-2858 GCA_031427615.1 Burkholderiales bacterium | reverse complement strand
CGCATTGGACTCTTCGATAAAAGCAGCGGGAAAGTCATTTTGACTTTGCAAGCGTCCGTGCATCCACCACTCTTCTGCCCCATCGTCGAATCGAATCGCCGGCTGGTCTACGGCGTGAAGCTTTCTGTGACTTTTCAAGGGCACCTTGATCAAGGCGCTGGTGTCATAAGCTCGTCTGCCGGAAAACAGGCGGAGAGGGCGGAACTTCTTGATGGTTAATTTTTTCGAATTCATATCAAGCCCCTTTCCTGTCTGCGGCAACATCACACGCATACTGATAACTATCGTCACCAATTCCCTCGGGAAGTGGAAATGAGTCCACGCTAGCTTTGCGTTTTTTGCGTGGTTTCGGCGGGTTGCACTTTACACGGTCAGCCAGAAAAATTGCGACTACTCGTCGAAGCTCTTGCCATCCCGATAGCTCTTGAAATTGCCAGATCACGGGGAAGTCAGGGATCAACTTTGCAATCTTCGCCACGATAAGGCCAACAGCATGTAATGGCAAATCTGGGGCAGTCCTCATACTGAGGAATGCAGTCATGTAAAACTCAGCGGGCGGCTCATGGAACGGAAAGTCCTGTGTGTGCAACCCGCTTGGTGTGCAGAACAGGTCGCCATACCAGATCCAGTCGGCAAAGTAGTTCTTCATTGCGTTGGGGTACTCCACAGCTGGGCCATCGGCTCGATGAATAAGCCCATGGTAATACCAGGTGTGCTTATCTTTTCCATAAATCAACGCCGGTCCGTCCATGCGATGTCTACGTCCCTTGAACCAGAACTCCCGGTTGCCATAAAGGAAGCCTGGAACTTCAACAGCAGCACTTCCATCGCGATGAATCAGTCCATCCTCACACCATACCTTCGCTTCCGGTTTTAGTACCAGTTTGTTAGGAAATGGAACATTCAGTCCAAGTGGAACGTCCAAAGTGAGTTCACTTGACTCTCCCATGATGATTGCCGGAGAGTCGTCGATGCTGTGAGCGTGGCCGTTGCGCCAACACTCTCGGGTACTGTCAATTAAGATAACCGCAAAGTCGTGTTCATCATGCAAGCGCCCTTCCGAATCTCTACTTTCTTGGATGGTCTCATGCATCCGCACCGGCTCCGCCTGAAAATAGCGCACAGCAGGTGGTAATTTCAAGTCGCGGTCGATGCTAGTGGGTCGATTGATGTTGGTAAAAGTAGCCTCCATGTCAAGCCACCTTCCTGTCTACGAACACTTCATCCGCCTGATTGCCGTACATCGTCCAACCAGCGCGCTGTGCGCGGCTGAATAGCTCAATGCGGCTGACATCGGGGTATAGCGCTTCCAAGCGCTGATGTACCACGGCGGGTTTGGCGCTGTGCACTGTTACCGGTGCGCTGAAAACCGATGATTCCCTCGCCTTTTTGTTCGCAATGGTAAGGCCAGCGCCGCGCTTTCCAACCAAAAGCAGTTCATGGTGGATAGTCGCCGTACCGCCGCCGCAGTTGAGTTTTGCCGCCATTTTTGTGCCACACCCAATTTGTCGAGTAATCGAAGCCCCACGCCGCCAAGACTTTGAGGCCATCGGGTAATAGGGAAGCCGGGCACCACATGAACAGCATGGAATCGTCCGCAGCTATTTCATCAACACCCATATCGCAGATCGCCGCTATAGTCATGACTGGGTATTTCGCATGCGGAATGATGCGGCTCGCCGACCTGTCGTCTGCCATGCCGTAATCCCAAGGCGGGTCCGCCAAAACAACCGAGTGGCGTACGCCAGTCGGCAGGGCCATATTCTTGGCGCTAGTGGCCGCTTGCTTGACCAGTCGCAAGTTTCGGGACTCATTACCCAACCGCTCTTTTACAGCGGCTGCCACACGCAAGGCCTTACGCTCGTCCTCCGTCGTTTTGGCACGTAGCCCAGTCTTACCCGTGTTGGCAGTCACGTAGGCCTCATAGAGCGTCATGCTGCCGGTATGCACGCCGTTCAGCAACGCGGTGTTGTTGCCAAGAACTAGGCGACAGGCTTTTTGAACCGCGTCCCTTGATACGCCGAACAATGCCGCCGCCTCCGTTTGCGAGAGTACCGCTTCAATCTGTTTGGCTACTTTGGTTTGGCCTGGCTTGCGGGTGGCAAGTTGCGCCGCCAACAAAGCCAACTGCCCAGTTCCAAGCTGGCGTCGATTAACGTTCGCAGCAAAAACAGAACTGACGGCTTGCTGGTAATCGCAAGTTACCCGTTTGACCACGGGTTCGATGCCCAACTCCTGGCAAGCTTTTAGGCGATGACGACCATCCATGATTCGGTCGTTCCACACCACAATAGGCTCTTGCTGCCCGTTGCGTTGAATGCTCGCTTTGAGCGCTAGGAATCCATCGTGCTGCATCGGCGGAAAAGCCTCGCAACACGGATCGAGTTCCCACGCTGTGGGCTTCTTACTGACTACTGCCAGCGCAGCGCGCTGGTCCTTACTGACAACGTTTTTGTGTGTCGAGACGACACGATTTTGACCGCAAGCGGCCAGGGGAATATCTTTCATGAATTTGCTCCAAATAGTTTAGCTTTGCTTGCGTTTGCAAGCCCAAGAGAACGATCTATTTGATGATGAGCGGCCGCAGGATCGCGGTCGGGTACGGCCGACTTACTTCGGACGTATGAGCGCGGATGCAATCCGGCGTTTTGGGAGGGGTGTGGCGTTGACCATGTTGTAATTGTACGACGCTGACGGTCCTATGTCAAGCGAATTCTGTGCCAACTTTCAGTGACCATACTGTCAAAGCCTGATGTCAGGCTGCTGAAACTACGCAAAGTCCAATTCGAGATTGGGTGCGATGGTTGGCGTTAACGCAGGTGACATCGGCACGGCGCTGGGCTGCGCTGGGTACATAT
>JANPNU010000061.1:0-1916 GCA_031427615.1 Burkholderiales bacterium | reverse complement strand
CCAGTAAACGGGTATTGGATGTCGCTGGAGGCTCGTTTGCCGACGGCGCCAATGTGCAGCAATACGTCTGGAACAACTCCGCAGCGCAACGCTGGCGCATTGAGCCCGTTGGCAACCTAACCCATGGTGCGGTTCAAATCGTCAATCAGCGCAGTGGCAAGTGTCTGGATGTAAATGATCGCAGCACCGCCACCGGCGCAAATATCCACCAATGGCAATGCCACGGTCAGGAAAATCAGCAATGGCGATTTGCGCGCACGAGTGGCGCCGGTTCCCAGGGGTCAACGGCGTTTTTTAACCGCCCCGGTCCGGCGGCATTGCCGAATCAAGCCCCATCCAGCCTGTCTGGTGTCATTGCTGGCACGGCCGTGATCGGCGAGCGTCCTGTGGGGGCCAACGATGCCAATCGCCCTTCATATGGCGGTAAACCCTACAGCGATTCTGAACGAACGGTCCGCGTGATCGACGGCACTTTGCACGGACGTCAGCTGTATTCCGGCATGATTGTCAGCCGGGCGACCGCCAAATGTATAGACGTCGAAAATGCAAAACGCGAAGATGGCATCAATATTCGCCAGTGGACCTGTAACGGCACCAACGCACAGTTATGGGATTTTATGGATCTGGGACGGGGTGAAATGCTGATCGTCGCCCGTGCCAGCAACAAGGTCATGGATGTGGTTGGTGCCCAGCTCCAGGACGGTGCCAATATCGCGCAATATTCGTGGAACGGCGGCAATCACCAGCGCTGGAAGCTGGAACCCGCTGGACGCGGCTATTTCAAATTGGTCAGTGTTGGCAGCAACAAGTGTGTTGATGTTGACGGCGCGGGTAACCACGATGGTGCCAACGTGCACCAATGGACCTGCCACGGCAATGAAAACCAGCAATGGCGGATCGAAATTAGCGGTGCGGGAACGGGATGGACAAACTACCAGCCACAACCAACGTACACGCAGCCCAATTCGCGGTATTCGGATGTACCGCCTTCCTATCTCGTCGGAACCTGGGACGGATTTAATCCCGTTTATCAAAGCAATGTCCGCCTGTCGATCTACTCGGATGGCACGGCGCAGGCAATCATTGACGACAACATCAGGCTGAACGGATATTTTCGTGGCAACCGCCTGTACCTGGGCAGCGAACGTTATGACGTTCAGCCGGAACGGCGGGGATTCCGAACCTCACAGATCGGGCAGGCAAACAATGTGGTGCGTTACACGCGGGCGCGCTAAAAGAACCAGAAAAAACTAGAAATACGATTCTTCCATCGCCAACACACTGGATGAACCATTAATGACGGCTTCGGTGTATCCACTCGAAAACGGCAGAATATGATCGGCGAAAAAACGCGCAGTGATCATTTTGGCCTTCAAAAAATCCGTATCGCCTGCGCCAGTCGCCAATTGTTCGGCGGCGGCGAGCGCCGAGCGCGCCAACATCCAGCCGCCGCAAACCGACCCGGCAAGCATCAGGTAATGGACCGCGCCTGAATAAACCGCGCCCTGATTTTCTTTAAAGGTAATGGCAATCCATTCGGTCGCCCGTTTGAAGTCGCCAATACCGGACGCCAGTTGTTTGCCGATGGCCTGCAAATTAGTGTCGGATGTGCTACCCAGTTTTTTTACGGTCGCCTGCATTTCAACAATCAGCGCCTGTGCAGTTTGACCTTGTTCGCGACCAACCTTGCGGCCAACCAAATCGTTGGCCTGAATGCCGGTAGTGCCTTCGTAAATGGTGGAGATGCGTGCATCCCGATAATACTGTGCCGCACCGGTCTCTTCGATAAACCCCATGCCGCCGTGAATCTGCACACCCAGCGAAGTGGCCTGAATGCCGACTTCGGTTGACCAGCCTTTGACAATTGGAATCATCAAATCCACCAGCGCCTGATTCATGCGTTTGGTGGTTTCGTC
>JANPNU010000060.1:0-5971 GCA_031427615.1 Burkholderiales bacterium | reverse complement strand
GGGGTGGTTGGCATCATCATCGAGAAAACCATGTTGCGTTGGTTGTATCAGCTGGACCACTTATACGGATTGTTGCTGACCTTTGGTATTGCCTTGATTATCGAAGGCGCGTTTCGCGAGGCCTATGGCATCTCCGGTGAGCCGTATGATTTGCCGACCGTATTTCGCGGTGGCTTTGATCTTGGCTTTATGTTTATGCCGAAGTACCGTGCATGGGTGGTGCTGGCGTCCCTGCTGGTTTGTCTGGGCACCTGGTACGTCATTGAAAAAACCAAACTGGGCTCGTACCTGCGCGCCGGCACGGAGAATCCGAAATTGGTGCAGGCGTTTGGTGTCAATGTGCCGTTGATGATGACGCTGACCTACGCGTTTGGTGCGGCACTCGCCGGTTTTGCCGGTGTGTTGGCCGCACCGATTTATCAGGTCAATCCAGTGATGGGTTCGAACATTATCATTATTGTGTTTGCGGTGGTGGTGATTGGCGGCATGGGATCGATTTTGGGCTCGATCGTAACGGGCCTGGCGCTGGGTTTGATTGAAGGACTGACCAAAGTGTTTTATCCCGAGGCATCCTCGACAGTGGTGTTTGTCATTATGGTGATTGTGCTGCTGATTCGTCCGGCAGGATTATTTGGGCGGGAGCACTGATCATGTCAAAAGCCACCAAAATTCTCTATGTGGTTTTGTTGTTGGCGGCTTTGGTCGCGCCGTTTGTTGGTTATCCGATCTTCCTGATGAAGTGTTTGTGTTTTGCGTTGTTTGCCTGCGCGTTTAATTTGTTGATTGGATTCACCGGCCTTTTATCGTTTGGTCACGCGATGTTTTTTGGGGGGGCTGCGTATGTTTGCGGACATGCCGCCAAGGAATGGGGATTCACACCAGAAGTGTCGATTCTTTTGGGCACGTTATCGGCGGCGGCGGTGGGTTATTGTGTGGGCTGGTTGGCGGTGCGCCGGCAGGGCATTTATTTTGCGATGATCACACTCGCGCTGTCACAGATGATTTATTTTTTGTGTGTGCAAGCACCGTTCACCTACGCCGAGGATGGGATTCAAAGTATTCCACGCGGCAAATTATTTGGCTTCATCAGTCTGGCGGATGATCGCGCCATGTATTACTTTGTCCTCGCCGTGTTTTTGCTCGGCTTTGGTTTGATTTATCGGACCATTCATTCGCCGTTTGGACAGGTGCTGAAATCGATCCGTGAAAACGAGCCCCGCGCCTTGTCGTTGGGTTATGACGTCAATAAATACAAGCTGCTGGCATTTGTGATTTCCGCCGGCTTGGCGGGCATGGCGGGCGCCACCAAGTCGTTGTCGCTGGGGCTGGCATCACTGACGGACGCGAGCTGGCAAATGTCTGGTGAGGTGGTGTTAATGACATTGCTTGGTGGCATGGGTACCATCCTGGGTCCGGTGGTGGGTGCCAGCGCCATTATCGCCATGCAGAACTATCTGTCCGGACTCGGCTCACTGGTGACCGTGATTATGGGGGCCACGTTTGTGGTCTGTGTGCTGGTGTTTCGCCGCGGACTGGTTGGCGAGATTGCCCATTTGGCAGAGCGATGGAGCAAGAAGTAAAAGTCTATATGAAGCGCGCATTTCCACTGCTTTAGTTGTGGAAACGCCCGCAAATAAACGACTTTAGCTTTTCAGTCTTACCCTATTTCGGGAAACTCAGGGCGCTACACGCGCGCTGAATGCGCTGGCAGGCGTCTTCGAGCACTTTGATGGACGTTGCATACGACACCCGAAAATGCGGCGACAAACCAAATGCCGCACCGTGCACCACTGCCACGCCTTCACTCTCAAGCAAATAATTCACCACGTCCTCGTCATTGTTGATGACGTTTCCGGATGGCGTCGTGGCACCAATCAATCCAGCGCAGCTTGGGTACACATAAAACGCACCTTCCGGTGTGTGACACGACAACCCCTTGGCGGCATTGAGCATCGTCACCACCAAATCACGGCGCGCCTTGAATTTCGCGTTGTGGGCGGGAATAAATTCTTGCGGGCCATTGAGAGCTTCGACGGCGGCGGCTTGACCAATCGACGATGGATTGGATGTGGACTGCGATTGCACATCACCCATTGCCTTGATCAGCCGTTCCGGGCCGCCGGCATAACCAATTCGCCATCCGGTCATGCAATAAGCTTTGGAGACACCATTCATGGTCAAGGTACGGTCATACAAACGCGGTTCAATTTGAGCCGGAGTGACAAATTCAAAATCGTCGTAGACCAGATGTTCGTACATGTCATCGGTCAACACCCAGACATGTGGATGGCGCATCAAGACATCCGTGAGGGCCGTTAACTCTGCACGGGTATAAGCGGCACCAGACGGGTTGGATGGGGAGTTGAGCAACACCCACTTGGTGCGGGGGGTGATCGCACGTTCCAGGTCGGCCGGGACAAGTTTGAAATCATTGGCGTCGCTGCACAACACAATCACCGGTGACCCTTCGGCGAGCAGCACCATTTCCGGATACGACACCCAATACGGTGCGGGAATCACCACTTCGTCACCCGCCGACAGGGTCGCCATGAAGGCATTAAACAATACCTGTTTGCCACCGGTGCCGACGCTGATTTGTTTGGTCGTGTAGGTCAGGCCATTTTCGCGCTTGAATTTGGCGACGATGGCTTCTTTTAATTTTGGTGTGCCATCGACCGCCGTGTACTTGGTGTCGCCGGACTGAATCGCGCGAATCGCTGCGTCTTTAATATTTTGTGGGGTATCAAAATCCGGCTCGCCAAATGACAGGGCAATCACATCTTTACCGGCGGCCTTGAGCGCGGTAGCCTTGGCTGAAATGGCGATAGTGGCGGAGGGTTTGATGCGCGAGAGGCGATCGGCGAGTTGCATGAATAATTTTCCGTGTCGAAAAAACCGCATGTTGCGATGCACCACAATTATAGGCGAGGTGGACTTGTTCCAGAAAGGAGCGTGGCCAAATTGCCCGACTTTGTGTGTGTGCTGTGCACACTGCAGCTTTGGCAGACGGGTTTGTGGCCAAGGCCATACAAAGGCATCCAGTAACAATCGTTGGCCGGGTTGTGTCGCAAACCTGTTCGTTTACTCATAAGCCAGAAAAAGGCGACGCGAATCACCTTTGGTCGTCATTCTGCTGTCAGGCGGGAATCCAAGTCACAATCTCGTCGTTCCCGCTATACAGGCGGGAATCCAAGTCCCCTTGTGTGGGGCAGCAAAAAATTGGCTTCCCGCCTGTATAGACGCGGGAACGACGGGGTAATTTGGCTAAGCGAACAGCATTGGGTTGTGTCGTGACTATTGCCAGAAAAATCCGTATTCAAAGGAGAATCGAATGAACGCAATTGAACAATTCACCTCTTTTTTTGGCTGGTGCGTGGTAATCAATCACGAAACTCGGGTTTGCGTTTATCCATATTGGCCATCATTGCTTCTTGCAGGTCGGCGGACATCAACATTGCCGCATTCCATGTGGCGACGTAATTGAGGCCATCGGCGACCGAGTGATCACGCGCGTAGTTGAGCATTTCCTTGACACCACGGATCGATAGTGGCGATTTTTCTGCAATTGTTTTCGCGATTTCTGCCACACCCGCATCGAGTGATGCCGGTGAATCAAACAATCGATTCACCAGGCCGATTTTTTCGGCTTCATCTGCGCGGACGTTACGGCCGGTGAAGGCAAGTTCCCGGACCATTGCCGGGTGGATGATTTTGGGCAGGCGTTGCAAGGTGCCCACATCGGCGGTCATGCCAATATCAATTTCCTTGATGGAAAAAGTCGCGTCATTGCTTGCGTAACGCATATCGCAACACGAAATCAAATCCACCGCGCCACCGATACACGCGCCCTGAATCGCCGCGATCACCGGTTTGCGGCAACGCTCTATTGCGGTCAGGCAGTCCTGTAAATCAAGGATCACGTTGCGCAGATTTTCACGCATGCGTGCTTCACAGGCGTCTTCAATTTGTTTGCCGAACGCCATCATCATGCCCAGGTCGATGCCGGCGCTGAAATTTTTACCGTTGCCGGAAATGATCACCACACGTACTTCGGGCGTTTCGTCAGCCCATTTCATGGCCGTACGAATTTCACTCCACATCGGCGCATTCATCGCATTTACCTTGTCGGGGCGATTGAGCCTGACGTGCGCAATGTGGTTCTCTAAAGAAGTTTCGATAGTGGTAAATGGCATGGTTGACATGGTTGGCATGATTGACTTGGCGGGCCGGTGATGACCCGTTTTATTAAAATGGATGTAAGGCCAATGTAGCATAACTGTGTCGGCAGAAACATCTTGCGGTTAATCGATAACGTGACATCACGCCGGCTATGATTGTCGATGTGTCGCCGCGCTATTTTTTTTGCCTCGCACAACTGCCATTAGCCAACCGTAATTTAATCTTTACCATTTTCAACAACGGGACTTATGCTCCGCCATCAGATGGGAAATTTTAAGAAAATGCGCCGCCGGGGTACCGCAAAATCACCACTCCTTGGGTTGTCAGCGCAAAAAACCGGATACTAGAGCGCGACGGCTGGCAACACGCATCGCGGCCTGTGTGACGGGCACCAGACTATTTCGCCAGGCTTGTTATTCAAACACTTTTGCGGACCCAATGTTGGCTGATTTGCGAGCCGACTTGCGTATGATCGATTAATCAATTTTTTGGCACTTCACTCATGACTGAATATAAACTTTCACAAGCACAACAAGACATGCGCACCGGTTATTTTTGGGGTGCACCCGGTGTCGCCGTTTCCGGTTTGGTTTGGCTGGTTGCCGGGTTCGTCGCATTACTTCATTCGCCTTCACGGGCCGTACTGGTGTTGTTGGTCGGTGGCGCATTGATCCATCCGGCAGGCGTTGTTTTGAACAAGCTGCTTGGGCGTTCTGGGGCGCATACCGCCGGCAATCCGCTCGGTGTGCTCGCCATGGAGGGCACGGTATGGTTGATTGCGGGCATTGCCATTGCCTATGCCATGCAAATTTTGCGACCGGAATGGTTTTTTCCTGCAATGTTATTGGTCATCGGCGGGCGTTACTTAACTTTTCAAACCGTATATGGCCTGCGAATCTATTGGTTGTTGGGCGCGACGTTGTGCGCGACGGGGCTGGCGTTGATGTTGACGCCCACGCCGGCTGCGACCAGCGCATTGGCCGGGGCTGCCATTGAACTGGGTTTTGCGGTAGTCATATTTATTTTGGCAAAACGTCGTCAAGAAAATTGATATGGTCGTACCTGCCGCTTCAGATTTGAATTGTGTCCGCACTTTCACCCCTGACAATACGTTTGAGGCGGGCAACAAGCCCACCCATGTCATCGTTGTTGTGATGAAGCGCCATATCAGCGCAGGTATTGGCAATTAACATCACATTTCCTGCGCCAGATGGCCTCCCGTAGGGCGTTTCAAGCGGCAGAACGCGTTAATCGTTAGACTTGGCGTTGCGGGATTTGGGTGTGTGGATGAGAGGAGGCCGGCTTGCTGGGGGCCAGCATGATTTGGCAAATCGCGGCGCTGGCGAGCGCCACACCCGTCGATGTCCAACCCAATGGGCAACGATCTGTGCCACAATTTACGTCATCGGCTGGGGAGCAGAAATAGATACCCTATCGTCATCGCCTCACCGGCGGTTTAGTCCAACAAGGTTTATCTGTCGCGGGAGGCATCAATGGTTTTAATCAGTTCGCCAGCGCAACAGATAAACGCTATTCGTTGGGTCGCATAGAACACCATATGAGCGCTGCGTCGCACTTCATCCTCTACGTCGCTGACCAGCAGCGCAGTACCGCGTTCTTTGCCAGCGTGCTCGGCAGTGAGCCGAGGCTTTACGAGCCGGGAATGACAGAATTCACTCTTCCTGGCGGTGGAGTTCTGGGTCTCATGCCGG
The DNA here is from genome assembly GCA_031427615.1 of Burkholderiales bacterium. Taxonomy (GTDB): domain Bacteria; phylum Pseudomonadota; class Gammaproteobacteria; order Burkholderiales; family Usitatibacteraceae; genus UKL13-2. The sequence continues at coordinate 80 of JANPNU010000060.1, read as the reverse complement.
AGCAAGGCATCCGCAATCTGCTTGGTGCGAGCCTGCCCGATCCAAGTGCTGCGAGCGGAATACCCCGCGCTGAACTCTAC
>JANPNU010000059.1:0-5269 GCA_031427615.1 Burkholderiales bacterium | reverse complement strand
TTGGCTACAGCGTACTCTATGCGTAACGTTTGATGCGCCCCTTCCGTGTACAGCGATTGCTATTGCGTTCTAACGTTGTGTTGAGCGGCGCGGGGCACGAACACCACAGGAAACAGTGCGCCGTTTCACCGCGCCGCCTCGAACACATTGTTAGAGCCGTACTTCATTTAGCTCCTCTATTAACTTCGGAATGCTCTCTTTTGGAATTGCGTTCGCCGCCGATATGCCGGAAACCACCAAAGGATCTGTAAGCCACTCTTCAAAGAACTCTCTATTTCCCGGTTTTTCTACAAGATCGTTCTCGATAAGAAACAACCGGAGTTTGTGCAACTCAACCGGAAAATCGTTGATGAGGCCGACGTACATTATTTTCCTTTTCAGGGATTCAAGCTCCCCGGAAATTCTCCTTTTTTCACGCCACTTTTCAACGAGCCCTCCAAAAACGAAATCCAGAATTTTTAGAACGATTTCCATAAGTATTAGGCTCTAACGAATAGCGTTGATCTGTCGCGCTGCCAAACTGATTGGAACCATGAACGTCTCCGCGACAGATAAACCTTGTTGGACTGAACCGCCGACGGCAATGGTTGCTGGCCGACTGACGGCAGATAGGCGATTGTAAGCGTCGCCCCCGCTGTTTGATCAATTGATGGTCGAGTATGTCACGACACCGACATATTGCCAATCCGTTGTCGAACCCACAGTTCAACATTACATGATTGGCAATCCATGGCGCTGAGCCCGAAATTGTGGACGGGCAAGTTGATGTTACGTTATCAACTTGTTAGGTGTCACCATGAAACGTATTCCCCGTCGTACCTTCACAGCCGAATTCAAGGCTGACGCCGTTAAGCTTGCTACTGAACAAAATCACACTCATGCCGAAGTCAGCAGAAAGCTCGATATTGGCACGAAATTACTGCGCACCTGGATTGATTGATCAACAATCGCCCGCCACGGCTGTTCGCGGTTTCAATCCGAGCAGGCGACGCCAGCGTGTGGCTCGGTACAGTGTATCCGGCTAGGTCAATCCAAGTCCTCTTCAGGAACTGCCGCCGCAAGGTTTCCATTAGTTTGAATCCGTTACATTTAGACCGCCCAATCCCAATTCGGAAAGTGGAGTGCTTCGAAGCAGGTACATCGAGTAGTCAACCTGGTGGTCCGAGCCATTCGCCGCGAAAACAGAACACTCCTCAGAACACTCCGGCGGGTCGAATTTATATAGCAGGTCGAGGGGGCGGTATCTCAATTTAATGCTCTCAAACTCGATAGGGCCAGTTACAACTAAAACGACGGGTGTGGATAGGGGGCTGGATTCCAACGTCCTTAGAAGTCGGGCTTCGATGGCTGCAAGCGTCGGTGCCGTAAAACAAAAGAGGTCAACTAGGCGACCACTTAGTACCGCATGCCAATCCCCGAAATCAAGACATGGAAAGCAGTAATTTCCATTAGGCTCAAGCAAAGCTCGAACGAGTTCGGATACTAAACGCGATTGGCAGGAAGTTTGGGTGATAGGATCCGCAGAGATCGAATCTTTGCAACGCACTACCTGCCATGGCCCCTCTCGCCCTGCCATTGCCTCTAAGACGCGATAGACTGCATCCGGCGCTGACGGAACTGCCAAATAAACCCGCAATCCTTGCATCAGCCATTCGGAAGCCTCCTCGACGGCCGCGCGCAGCGATGTAGGTGTGGTATCCAATAGAACAATGAGGCCCAAGCTTGCGTTAACGTCGACATGCGAGTCGCAGATCGACCAAGTTTGCGCACTTACGTGGCCAAATATCTTGCTGTCAGAATCATAGCTCAGCGATTCGACTTCTTGCCTAAGCTTGTCCCGGTGGTGCGCGCCCACTACCGTCAAGAAATGGACTTCCGATCCCTCCGCACGGTAGTCGGTTCTAGCGCAGGCGAATCGAGATAAATATGAAACATCGGCCCTAGTATTTGATACGGCCCGTGCGGATGCAAACAAGGCCAATAAGGCGGGGGCAAGAGCCGCGTGCTTGAGAAGGTCACGCCGAGTGTAATCCACGGTAGGCGCACAACATACTGGCATTTTTAGCCCTGAAAAATCAGCCATTCGATTTCTCCGTCCCGAGTACCCGCAATTCTTCCCAGGAAAGCGCGCGTAGATTCCTCTCTATCTTGAGAAATACCGAGAGGAAAACAATTAGCAAGAAGGCGCCGAAAGCGGCAGCGGCAGTATAGAGATTTGTCGTCGCACGCGCTTTTGCCTTTTCAAGCGCTTGCCGTGCGAGTTGGGTCTCACGCGCCTGTGTTTCAACAGATGCATTGAATGATTCGTTGAACTTTCCGAGCAAATCAACCACCAGCCGAACTGTTGGATGCTGCCGGTCGGCGGATCCGTCACCTTCCGCTTTCGATGAGTTAGTTGCCATCTGTGACTTGAGCAGCGAGAGGATGCTCGGATGCGTAAGCGCCTTGTCAACGCTTGCCGCGAGAGCGTTCAAGTATTCGCCCTTCAACTGAGGTGTCGCCTGTGCAAGCGCGTCCGCTCGAATGAGCTCCTTGACCTTTTCGGTCTTTAGCGAAACTGACCCCCCTGAGTTTTCGCTGACGAACTTTGAAAGTGCTTCTGCAACCTTTGTGACTAGACGCTCATCAAGCTCTGGCTCGCTTTTGGGGCTCGCCGGCCTTTGCTTAGGGGCGGATGCCTCTTTCTTGGTGAGGAGCTCGATCATCGAGTCTGCGGAGACGGTTTTCAGCGGTGCGGGTGATTCATCGGCGTCCCTCAATAGGGGGGCCGCTTTGATTGCCAAGACAATCGCAGTGACGAGAAGCAGTCCTGACGCTCCAACGACAGCGAGCCTAAGGATTGCAAGGTAAGTATTTTCAATTCGTTGCAGCAGGGTCATGGCATGCGTCCTTTAAAAGAAGTGGCAACAAGGTTGGTTTCATGAAATCGCTGGACGAAGTCTGAGCCCTTGGTGCGACAAGCAGCGTCGCATGCGCGCGGCTATCCGTTCAGCAAATTTGAGCAAAACTGCAAAAATCAGCGCCATCCACATGCGACGGTTTATGTCGCATGCGGAGAAGAAAATAGAGGCTCAGAAAGGGATCCATCCATGCCTAAGCGAAAACATTTCATGACCGAGCCGCTAAACGTTTTGCTCGCGGAGCCTGCAGCGAGACGCTGCATCTTGGCAATTTTGAATGCCATTTCAAAGTACCCACTGTGTATCCCAACTTTCTCCGACAGCTTTACCCAGCTCCTGAGCGTTTTGGTAACAACGCGAGAGCTTGAGGACAGCTTCAGAAAGTTTGACGCGGGTGCAGTCTTTCAAAGAGCGCTTGTTACTCCCCTTGACGACAGCGACGATGAAGGCCCGAGCATTGCTGATCAAGAGTCCGCCTGTCGTTTCCATCAGTCCTTGGGAACAGAATTTCGATCGTCCGCACTGGACGAGGGGGTGATCCGCGCGCTTCGCCGGGGGTCATATCCAATTTTTCAGGATGTGGCCAGTAAGACGCTGGCGCGAATCATGCCGATTGAGGAAGCAAAGGATGCCGACTGGATTGAGCACAATGTCGGACTGCTTACAAGGCTATTTGGGTTCTCTCAAGCCGAAGCGGAGTTAGCGAAGCTCGCTATTGCCTATGCCGCAATGTTGGCAGACGGAAATATTTGTGGTTACGGCCTTGGAGAGATTTTGGCAAAGGTACAAGGCCGCGCGGCGAGCGTGCTTCGGCTGGCAGAAATAACCGGGCTCGACCCAAGGGCAATTAGGAGCGCGGTGCGAGTAGACGGTGCACTGGCCGGTTCCGGGGTTTTCGGGTGCCTGGATTTGCAGGATTGCACCCTTGATGGCGCGCTGGCACTAAGCGAGTTGGGAGAGTTTTTTGCTGAAGAGCGAATTGAAAACGAGGCAGCTCTACGCCACAGGTTTCTAAAGCCGGTTGTACTTAAAAAAAATGACGATCTCATTCACGATCATATTTCGCTTCAGAAAAATGATGTTTCGTCGTTGCTGGCCGGCGCCGTTACAGACGGAGCGCGAGGAGTGAACGTTCTGCTGTACGGACCTCCAGGCACAGGCAAAACGGAACTCGCCAAACAGATTGCATTGGACATTGGCGTTACGTGTTTCGAAGTTGGCTATACGGCTTCAACTAGCACAGGTGAGGCAAGCCGCGATGACCGCCTTCTTTATCTCGGGCTTGCAAATCGGTTGATATCGCCGAAAGAAAACGCAATCATTTTGCTCGATGAGGCGGAGGACATTTTCAGCCAGATGCCTGACTATGGAGTTGCGATGCGCCGCCAAAAGGGCAGCAAAGCATGGGTGAATGCGATGCTTGAGAACATGCGGATTCCGACAATTTGGATCAGCAACAGTGTGGAAATGGATCCTGCATATCTGCGGCGATTTGCCTACGCCGCGGCGATCGATGTTCCACCGCTGACGGTCCGCAAGAAGATCGTGCGTCAACATACTCAAGGATTTGAACTGAGCGAATCTGACCTTAATCTATTGGCGCAAAACAAAGCGCTTTCACCGGCGATGCTTTCTTCGGCGGCCAGATTCGTCAATATCGCCAGGACGCCCGGCCCGAACGTTGGTGAAGCGCTGCGGCGCCACGTTGCGGCGAGCCAGCAAGTGATGCAGCTTCAAGGTGAGTGTGGCATTGTCAGAAGCGACAATGCATTTGATCCAAGATTTGTTAACCTCGGTACGAATCTTTCCGTAAAGACGCTTTCGTCCTCGTTAAAGCGCGGTGGTCGAGCGGCTGTTTTGTTTTCTGGGCCACCCGGAAGTGGCAAGACCCAACTTGCCAGTCACTTAGCCCGTGAGCTGGATCGCGAGCTTGTTTATCGGACGGGCTCGGACTTGCAATCCATGTGGCTGGGCGAGACGGAGAGAAATATTGCGAGCCTGTTCCGATCGGCGGATGCTAAGAGAGAACTCATTTTTCTTGACGAGGCGGAGGGGCTCCTGGCTTCTCGCACGAACGGTTCTCGTTCTTGGGAGGTAACGCAGGTGAATGAGTTTCTTCGCCAAATTGAGCAATTCGAAGGCATCTTCATTGCGGCAACCAACCATCGTAGGCATCTTGATGAGGCACTCATGCGACGATTTGCGTTTCGGCTAGATTTCAAGCCACTTGATCTGCAGCAAAGAGTCGATATGCTCTTTCATGTTTCCGGAATCCAATTAGCCGCCGACCAGTCGGACTATCGAAATCTTGCTACCCGAACTCTGCAAGCTTTTTGCGGCCGCATGTCGCGTAGTTTTCAAAACAGGAA
>JANPNU010000058.1:0-2229 GCA_031427615.1 Burkholderiales bacterium | reverse complement strand
GACGATCTGGTGACCAATATTCGTGCGCGGCTCGACGCCGGCAAGAGTACCAATGCCAAGATTTTGTACGGCATCAAACCACCGTTGGCGGTGGATTGGGCACCGTACCTTGGCAAGGATTGGCGCGCCAGTTTTGAGGTCAAGGTGTCGATGGCAAAATTAAAAAAATACGCCGACCGCCTGACACAAATACCGTCTGATTTTAAGTGTCATATGTCGGTCGAAAAATTGCTTGAATCGCGTCGCAAAATGGGCCGTGGAGAGTCGCCACTCGATTGGGGCATGGCGGAAAATCTTGCCTATGCCTCGCTGGTGGTGGCCGGTACTCCCGTGCGACTCAGTGGTCAGGATTGTGGCCGCGGCACCTTTGCGCACCGGCACGCGGTCATGCACGATCAGAACCGCGAAAAATGGGATTCTGGAATTTATGTACCGCTGCAGAACATCGCGGAAACACAAGCCAATTTTGTGGTGATTGATTCGTTGTTGTCGGAGGAGGCCGTGCTTGGATTTGAATACGGCTACGCATCGGCACAACCGTTTGAGCTGGTGATCTGGGAAGCGCAGTTTGGTGACTTTGCCAACGGCGCACAGGTGGTGATCGACCAATTTATCAGCTCCGGCGAGTCCAAGTGGGCACGTATGTGCGGGCTATCGTTATTTTTGCCGCACGGATATGAAGGTCAGGGACCGGAACATTCGTCGGCACGGCTCGAGCGTTTTTTACAGCTTTGTGCCGAGCACAATATTCAAGTGGTGGTGCCGTCCACGGCGGCGCAGTTGTATCACATGATTCGCCGGCAGGCGTTGCGGCCATTGCGCAAGCCGCTGATTGTCATGATGCCCAAATCACTGCTGCGCAAAAAAGAGGCGACCTCGGCACTGGAAGATTTGGCGAATGGTCAATTTGAAGTGGTGATCGGTGACGCACGCAATCTCAGCCCGAAAAAAGTAAAACGGGTGGTGGTGTGTTCGGGCAAGGTTTATTACGACATTGTTGCCGAACGCGAAGCTCGCAAAATGGACGATGTTGCTGTGATCCGGCTGGAGCAGTTGTACCCGTTCCCGCACGAGGAATTCAGACAGCAGATCGAACTTTATCCAAACGCAAAGTCGGTGGTGTGGACGCAGGAAGAGCCGGGTAATCAGGGCGCGTGGCATCGCATCCAGCACTATATGTTACGCAATATGCGCCCCGACCAAAGCCTGAGTTATGCCGGGCGGGCATCGTCGGCATCCCCGGCGGTTGGTTATCTGGTCAAACACAACGAGCAGCAAAAGGAATTGGTTGATGCCGCGTTGACGTGGGAAGCGGCCGGCAAAAAGTGACAACGCACAGACAATCGGCCCAATCAACGGTTGATGCCGTCCAGCGTGATGACTCAACAATATGTGACAACAGTCGCAATGCGCAAAAAAGGTAAAAGGAAAAATCATGCAAATCGAAGTCAAAGTTCCGCAGCTGTCTGAATCGGTCGCCGAAGCAACCCTGGTTTCGTGGCACAAAAAAGTCGGTGAGGCGGTCAAGCGTGATGAAAACCTGATCGATATCGAAACCGACAAGGTGGTGATGGAGATTCCCGCACCGGTCGATGGCGTGATTGTCAAAATTGTCAAAGCCGATGGGGCATTGGTGACCTCGGGTGAGGTGATTGCGGTGCTTGATACGGTCGCCAAGGCAACCGTTACCGCGGCATCATCTGAAAAAGCCGCGCCGGCCGCGAAGGCTGGCGCCGCACCGGCAACCACCGCCGCCATGAGTCCCGCCGCCGCCAAAATTGCTGCTGAAAATAACGTTACCGAAGTCGCCGGCACCGGTCGTGGTGGTCGTGTGACCAAAGAAGATGTGGTTAATAAAGTTGCCGGCACCACAGCTGCCGTTGGGCCTGCCACCATGCCGACAATCACCAAATCGGCCGCGCCCGCCGTGGCTGTGTCGATTCCGCCGGGTGATCGCGCCGAACAACGGGTGCCGATGTCGCGTTTACGCGCGCGTATTGCCGAGCGTTTGTTGCAATCTCCCGCGACCGCCGCCATTCTGACGACGTTTAACGAAGTCAACATGGGGGCGGTGATTGCGCTGCGTAATACCTACAAGGAAAAATTCGAAAAACAGCACGGTGTGAAACTCGGCTTCATGTCGTTTTTTGTCAAAGCAGCCGTGCATGCGTTGAAAAAATATCCGGTGGTTAACGCTTCCGTTGATGGCAACGATATTGTTTATCACGG
>JANPNU010000057.1:0-2268 GCA_031427615.1 Burkholderiales bacterium | reverse complement strand
CAGTTAAACTGACCAGACCAGAAAGGAGCTGTCATGCGCCAAAGACAATGGCAATTGCAAACCGCCAAAGCACAACTGAGTGAGTTGATCGAATCCGCATTGCGCGGCGAGCCGCAGCGCATCACGCGGCGCGGCAAGGATGCCGTGATGGTTCTCTCGGAAAAGGCCTATGCCGCGCTCACCAGCCGCGCAAAAGGTGATGCGCCAAACTTTGTTGCGCACCTGCTCGCCATGCCGCGCGAGTCGGCGACGACGACATCCCGAGCCACAGCCAAAATGGGTGCTGAACCGCGCGCCAAAATCGCGCTGCGCGATATTGCACAGTGAATTATTTGCTAGATACCGTTGTGCTCTCTGAATTGCGCCGCGCCAAGCCATCGCGCAAGGTCGTGCGCTGGATCAAGGCGCAGCAGCCGGAAAGCCTGTTTGTCAGCGTCGTCACCATAGGCGAAATTGAGCGTGGTATTGAGCGGGCGCGAAAGACCAATGCCGAATTTGCGGCGGAACTGGAACACTGGCTGGAGGTTTTGTTAACCCACTATGCCGACCGCCTCCTGCCGGTGTCCGCCAATGCCGCGCGGATTTGGGGCAAACTTTCCGCCAAGTTGGGCCACGATGGCGCCGACCTGTTGATTGCGGCCACCGCCATGAGCCACGGCGCGACAGTGGTGACCCGCAACGTCAAGCACTTTGCGCCGACGGGTGTGGCGGTGATTGATCCGTTTGAGGATGTGGAATGACCTTCAAAAATGTGGTAACTCAAAAATCAAAAACAAAAATGGGGTTAAACAAAATAGCAAAAAAAGGGGTCAGACAAAAAAAGGGTCATTGGCGTTGGCAATACTCAAGACCCTTTGTGTTTCCCTCAAACGCCCAATCCTGTTTAGAATCCATCAGTTGCACACTTACAATCGACGTGGTGGACTGCACATGGATCGAATCAAAGTTACCGCCCATCTACTTGCACCCGTCGTAACCGGCGGTGGGTATATGACGTTGGACGGGCTGCTTGCGGCTCTCTTGTTTGATCAATTGCAAGATGTCGATGCCGCACACAGTGCCATCCCAATCCGGCATACCAATGGTTTGTATTCCGCAAGCGGCGCCATCATGGAATCGACTCGGGAACGAATTTCGTTTATTGCCGCTTTGCGCCCCGGACATAGCATCGATCCGGAACTGATCCTCAAGAACAAGCAAGGGTTTTTGCATCGGAAATTTGACTCATCACTGACAAACGTGATGAATACCTACACGATGCTGACGGCGGCGACCGTGACGTGGTATGCCGAAGGCAATGCCGATCACATTAATAGCCTGCTTTCCCCTGTTCAGTTCATAGGCAAGCGACGGGCGTCTGGTTTTGGTCGGGTGTCGCATTGGAATATTGAGACTGACGATCTCGACGGTATCGAGGGGCATTTCGGCGAACCGCTGCGACCTGTGCCTGTAAACATGTTCACGGGCGACAAGTCTCATCCGATTGTTGATGCCGCATGGCGACCAGCCTACTGGAACCCTCACCACAGGACTGCGTGTTACGCCCCGGTGTGAGACATGGATATGCTTGAGTTCTTCAACGTCAATTTTGGGCATCGCCTCGTCGAGCCAACCGGCGATCCTGCTGATGATGCGCGTCGTGCGCTCTCCTCCGGACACAAGATGAAAAAGGGCGGCACCTTGCAACGCATTGCATCAGGTTGGGTGGTTATCCGGCCTGGCACATCGACAATGCAGTTCGAGCTTGCCGCAAATGGAATCGCCTACAGCAAACAGACGCGCTATGAAGCGTTTCTGGCTGAACTGAATAGCTGGGATTTCACGCCACGGATGTTTATTGAATTTGCCAAAAGACCCGTGCCGGTGAGTAATCTGTTTCGCACTTTTGATTTGCGTCAGGTGCGTATTTGTTCCGCCGTCGGTGTCGAGACATTTGACTTCACCAAGCCGCCTGAAAGGGATGGCTGCAAGACGCATAAAGTATTGTGGACACTAAAGACTGGGGAGAAGCCATGGATTTCGAGATGAAGAAACCACCGAGTATTCGCGGGTATCCCTTGCATCGGATGGCTGCTGAGCTGGCTGCGGGAGAAAAAATACTGTTCGCCGATTACGGCGAAAGCCTACTGCTCCGCACGAGTAAGTCGTTAGAGCTGGAAAAGCGCCCGATGCGCACGGCGGCCCGGCTGGTCCACCTCAACCGCGACAAACAGCGCCAGCCGTTCCGCCGCAATTGTGATGGCATAACCCGTCGCGGTCTGGGTCACC
>JANPNU010000056.1:0-2384 GCA_031427615.1 Burkholderiales bacterium | reverse complement strand
CAGCAAAAGCCGGATGTGGTTTGTCTGCAGGAAATCAAGGCGCTGGAAAGCGACATCCCGGCCGAGGTGCTCGCATGGAAAACCATGCACAAGTTTTATCACCCGGCTGAAAAAAAAGGTTACGCTGGAGTGGCCGTTTTTTGTAAACGCGAACCCGACCAGGTTATTTTTGGCACCGGCATCAAATGGATTGACGACGAGGGTCGTTATCTTGAGGTGCAATTTGGCAATTTGTCGGTGATTTCACTCTATGTGCCGTCGGGTTCGTCGTCAGAACAGGCGCAGGCAAAAAAGTTTCGTTTTATGGACGCCTTTATGCCGTTTTTGCAAAATTTGAAAAAAAGCGGTCGGGAAGTGGTGATAGTCGGTGACTGGAATATTGCCCATCATGAAATTGATCTAAAAAATTGGCGTGGCAACAAGAAAAATTCCGGCTTTTTGCCAGAAGAACGCGTGTGGCTGACCAAACTATTTGATGACGTTGGTTATGTGGATACATTCCGGCGCCTGAATACCGAAGCGGATCAATACACCTGGTGGTCCAATCGTGGCAACGCCCGCGAAAACAATGTTGGTTGGCGCATCGACTATCACATTTGCACCCCGGTTATTGCCGCCACCGCCAAGGCACCCCGAATTTACAAGGACAACTGGTTTAGCGACCACGCGCCACTCACCATTGATTACGACTACGACCTTTGATGCACAGAAAGAGAACGTCGATGAACGTCGACCGCTTCGAAAAATTTAAATGATCAGACTTTCCAACCTGACAGTCGCACGCGGCACCAAGCGTCTGTTTGACAACGCCAATCTCACCCTGTTTCCCGGTCATAAAGTCGGGCTGGTGGGTGCCAACGGTATTGGCAAATCAACCCTGTTTGCATTAATGCGCGGCGAGATCCATCAAGACGCGGGTGAGTTGTCGATGCCGCCTAGCTGGGTAATCGCCCACGTCGCGCAGCACACCCCACAAAGCCAGCTATCGGCGCTCGAATACACGCTCGATGGCGATCATGAATTACGCGTCATCGAAGCCGAACTCGCCCAAGCCGAGGCCGCCGAATGGCACGACGAATCGGAGCACGAAAAACTTGCGCTGCAATTGTCCAATCTGCACAGCCGCTTTGAGGAAATCGGCGGTTATGCCTCACGCTCACGCGCCGGTGCGCTGCTGTCCGGCCTGGGATTTACCGAGCACCAACAAACACTTGCGGTCACCACCTTTTCCGGTGGCTGGCGCATGCGTTTAAATTTGGCGCAAGCATTGATGTGCCGCTCGGATTTATTGCTGCTGGATGAGCCGACCAACCACCTCGACCTGGATGCCGTGATGTGGATTGAGGATTGGCTGGCGCAATATCGCGGCACCTTATTTTTGATCACCCACGATCGTGATTTTCTGGATGCGGTGGTCAACAAAATCGTGCATGTTGAAAACCAAAAACTAAACGAATACACCGGTAACTATTCGACCTTTGAGCGCACCCGCGCCATGCAACTCGCCAATCAACAGGCGCAACACATCAAACAACAACGGCAAGTCGCGCATTTGCACAGCTTTATTGATCGTTTTAAGGCCAAGGCAACCAAGGCCAAACAAGCACAAAGTCGTATCAAGACGCTCGAACGCATGGAAATCATTGCGGCCGCGCACGTTGATTCGCCGTTTGAATTCAAATTTCGCAAACCAGATGCGGAGCCTCGCCAGTTATTGCATTTGAAAGAAGCCACACTCGGCTATCCCGGTGCAAACGGCGGCAAGGACGTGTTGCCGCATGTTGAGTGGCGTTTGTTTTACGGCGACAAGATTGGTTTGCTGGGACCCAATGGCGCGGGCAAATCCACCTTGGTGAAAACATTGGCCGGCACGCTCAAACAAAAAAGCGGTGGGCGTTATGAAGGCCAGGGGCTCAAGATTGGTTATTTTGCCCAGCACCAGATCGAACAATTACGCACCGACGAATCCGCCTTGCAGCATTTCAAACGGCTGGATCCAACCACGCGTGAGCAGGAGTTCCGTAATTTCCTCGGTGGATTCGATTTTCGCGGATCGCGTTGCGATGAACCGGTCGGTCCGTTTTCCGGCGGCGAAAAAGCGCGGCTGGCGTTGGCGCTCATCGTCTGGCAAAAACCAAATTTGTTGCTGCTCGACGAACCCACCAATCACCTCGACATTGACATGCGCGAGGCGTTGGCTGAAGCGCTGCAAGAGTTTGAAGGCACGCTGGTGGTGGTGGCGCACGACCGGCATTTGCTCAAGGCCACCGCGGATCAACTTTGGTTGGTCGCCGACGGCGAAGTCAAAGAATTTGATGGCGATTTGGACGACTACAAAGTGTGGGCGAAAAATTACGCTTCAGCCAAAGCGAAGGGCATAAAAA
>JANPNU010000055.1:0-7426 GCA_031427615.1 Burkholderiales bacterium | reverse complement strand
GAAAATAAAATGGCGCGCATTATCCTAGAAACCGCAGTTGACCGCTAGAAACTGTCTGGAACACCGCGCATTCATTGGTGTTTGGTGGATTCAAGACGTTCACCTTTTGGGTGAGAGTGCGACGCCTGCGATGGTACGTTTTTGCGACTCCCTGGCGGTGTTGCTCCTCCTTGCAACGTGGAGGTTGCCGCGTCGCTGTTGCCAAATGAGGCCTAGCCAGAAAGCCGCAAAAACGCACACTCGCAACCGTCCAACTGCCGTTTCTAGGTTTAATTGTGTGGCGATCGACACCATCAGGTAACAATTAATCAGAACCATGATTTTAATGCCCTTGCCTGGAAATGATCGGTGAAATATTAATCAGGGTGCTTAGTTACGTTTACCGGCACGTGCACCGTGCCCTCCATCAATACCCGTGCGCTGCGGCTCATGATGGCCTTGGTGACCGTCCATTTGCCATTTACCTGGGTCGCCACCGCACCGACCCGCAGGGTGCCGGACGGATGACCGAATCGAACCACGTTACCGGCTGGTCCGCTCGCAGCGAGATTGACCAGCGTGCCGGGTATGGCCGCCGCCGCGCCAATCGCGACAGCCGCCGTGCCCATCATGGCGTGATGCAATTTGCCCATTGACATCGCACGAACCAATAAATCGATGCTGTCGGCGGCAACCGATTGGCCACTTGATGACAGGTAGCCGGCGGGCTTGGCAACAAAGGCGATTTTTGGTGTGTGTTGGCGTTTGGCGGCTTCATCAACGTGTTTGATCAGCCCCATTTTGATTGCACCGGCGGCACGGATGGCCTCGAACATGGCCAGTGCCTTTGGGTCGTTATTAATGTGGTCCTGCAATTCACAACCGGTATAACCGATGGCATCGGCGTTGATAAAAATAGTCGGGATGCCGGCGCTGATCATGGTTGCTTTTAAGACACCAACACCGGGTACGTCGAGATCATCAACCGGGTTGCCGGTGGGAAACATGGCGCCTTCAGAACCGGGTTCGTCCGCGGACGGATCCATAAATTCCAATTGGATTTCCGCCGCCGGAAAGGTGACTCCATCCAATTCAAAATCGCCGGTCTCTTGAACCTGACCATTGCTGATCGGTACGTGCGAAATGATGGTCTTACGAATATTGGCCTGCCAGATGCGCACCACCGCCACACCATTTTGTGGAATACGACTGCTGTCAACCAGCCCGTGGCTGATGGCGTACGGGCCGACGGCGGCGGAGAGATTGCCACAGTTGCCGCTCCAGTCAACAAACGGCTGGTCGATCGACACCTGACCAAACAAATAATCCACGTCGTGATCGGGCCGTGTGCTTTTCGACAAAATGACTGTTTTGCTGGTGCTCGATGTGGCCGCCCCCATACCGTCAATTTGTTTGCCATAGGGGTCGGGGCTGCCGATGACACGCAGCAATAGTGCATCACGCGCCGTGCCGGGAATTTGCGCGGCCGGTGGTAAATCAGTGAGTGTGAAAAAAACACCCTTGCTGGTGCCACCTCGCATATAGGTCGCGGGGATTTTGATTTGTGGTGAATGTGGATTGGTTGGCGGCATTTTTATGCTGCCTTGCGCGTGGCAAGAAAATCTTTGGCAAATCGTTGAAGGACACCGCCTGCTTCGTAAATAGCGACCTCCTCAGCGGTATCCAGTCGGCCAGTCACCGGTACTGCAACTCGTTCACCGTTTTTGCGATTAATGATAAGCGTTAGTGTTGCCCGAGGTGTGCGTTCGCCGATGACATCAAAGGTCTCCGTGCCATCGATGGCCAACGTCAGTCGTGTGGTGCCCGGCTGGAACTCGAGGGGCAATACGCCCATGCCAACGAGATTGGTTCGATGGATACGCTCAAAGCCTTCGGCCGCAATCGCTTCGACACCGGCCAGTCGTACCCCTTTGGCCGCCCAATCACGCGATGATCCCTGCCCATAGTCCGCACCGGCAATGATGATCAGCGGTTGTTTGCGCGCCATGTAGGTCTCGATCGCTTCCCACATACGGGTGACTTTTCCTTCCGGCTCCAGGCGGGTATGCGAACCCGGCTTCACCTTGCCATCCACCAATACCATTTCATTCTTGAGGGTGGGATTGGCAAAGGTCGCGCGTTGCGCGGTCAGGTGATCGCCGCGATGGGTCGCGTAAGAATTAAAGTCTTCTTCCGGCAAACCCATCTTAGTGAGATATTCACCAGCCGCGCTGTTGGCCATGATGGCATTCGATGGGGACAGATGATCGGTGGTGATGTTATCGCCCAATACGGCAAGGGGACGCATGCCCGCCAAGCTGCGTGGGCTGGCAAGCGCGCCTTGCCAATACGGCGGGCGGCGAATGTAGGTGCTGGCGGCGCGCCAGTCGTAGAGCGGGCTCACTTCTTCAGCTTGGTTGGTCTTGGCGGCGAACATCGGAATGTATACCTTGCGATATTGTTCCGGCTTGACGCTGGCCGCAACCACCGCGTCAATTTCCGCATCGGTCGGCCAGATGTCCTGTAGCCGAATCGGCTTGCCGGATGGGTCAGTACCCAACACGTCTTTTTCAATATCAAATCGAATCGTGCCGGCAATCGCATAGGCCACCACCAATGGTGGCGAGGCCAAAAATGCCTGTTTGGCGTAGGGGTGAATACGGCCGTCAAAGTTGCGATTACCAGAGAGTACCGCCGTTGCATACAGGTCACGGTCGATCACTTCTTTTTGGATGACGGGATCAAGCGCGCCCGACATGCCGTTACAAGTGGTGCAGGCATACGCCACCACACCAAAACCAAGCTGCTCCAATTCCGGTAACAATTGTGACTCTTCCAGATAAAGCGTGACCGCTTTCGAGCCGGGTGCCAGGGAACTCTTGACCCACGGTTTGCGGGTGAGGCCCAATTTGTTGGCGTTGCGGGCGATTAATCCGGCGGCAATCATATTGCGTGGGTTGCTGGTATTGGTGCAACTGGTAATCGCCGCAATAATGACCGCACCATCCGGCATCAGGCCCGGCTCATTTTCAATTTTTCCACTAATGCCACGTGCGGCAAGTTCGGATGTCGGCACCAGGCTGTGTGGGTTTGATGGACCCGCCAAACTACGCACCACCGACGACAGATCAAACGTCAGCACGCGTTCGTACTCGGCGTTGACGAGACTGTCCGACCACAAGCCAGTATGTTTGGCATAGGTTTCGACCAGCTTCACCAAGGCGTCGTCGCGGCCGGTGAGCCGCAAATATTTGATGGTTTGTTCATCGATGGAGAACATCGCAGCCGTCGCGCCAAACTCCGGTGCCATGTTGGAAATGGTCGCGCGATCACCAAGCGTCAAACTAGTGGCACCTTTACCGTAGAACTCAAGATAAGCGGAGACCACTTTTTGTAAACGTAAAAACGCGGTTAAGGCGAGCACGATGTCGGTGGCGGTGATGCCCGGTTGCGCTTTGCCGGTGAGTGCAACACCAACAATGTCCGGCAAACGCATCCACGATGCACGACCCAGCATGACGGTCTCGGCTTCGAGTCCACCCACACCGATTGCAATCACGCCCAGGGCATCCACCATCGGCGTGTGTGAGTCGGTGCCAATGAGGGTGTCAGGGTAGGCCACCCCATCTGTTACCTGTACAACTGGCGACATACGCTCAAGATTGATCTGATGCAGGATGCCATTGCCCGACGGAATGACGTCAACATTTTGGAACGCTTTTTTTGACCAGTCGATGAAATGAAAACGGTCTTCATTTCGACGGTCTTCGATGACACGATTTTTCTCAAAGGCATCCGGGTCAAATCCACCACACTCCACCGCGAGAGAATGATCCACCACCAACTGTGTCGGCACCACCGGATTAACCATCGATGGGTCACCACCCTCGGCGGTAATCGCATCGCGTAATCCGGCCAGATCAACCAGCGCGGTCAGCCCAAGAATGTCGTGGCACACGACACGCGCCGGGAACCACGGAAAATCGAGGTCACGCTTACGTTCGATGATTTGTGAGAGCGACGCGGTCAACGTCGCCGGGTCACAGCGCCGCACCAGATTTTCGGCAAACACCCGCGAGGTGTAGGGCAATTTGTCGTAGGCACCGGGTTTGATGGCGTCAACGGCGGCGCGTGCGTCAAAAAAATCGAAGGCGGTGCCTGGCAGTGGCTTGCGATATTGCGTGTTCATGGAATTCCAATTCTGCTGCAATGGTTAACTGGCAATCACACCCGTTTGGCGATCGGTACAAACGTCAAATCATCCGGCCCGATGTAATTCGCACTGGGCCGGATGATCTTGCCGTCCTGGCGTTGCTCAATTACATGTGCCGCCCAGCCCGAGGTGCGGGAGATGATAAATAGCGGCGTGAACATGGCTGTAGGCACCCCCATCATGTGATACGACGCGGCTGAAAACCAATCGAGGTTTGGGAACATTTTTTTCTCCCGCCACATCACTGCTTCGAGTCGATCGGCAATGTCGTAAAGCTTCATGTTGCCGACTTCCTTGGACAACCGTTCCGCGACACGTTTGATCACGACATTGCGTGGGTCAGATACGGTGTAAACAGGGTGGCCAAACCCAATGATGACCTGTTTTTCGGCAACCCGTTTAACAATGTCCGCCTCGGCGTCATCGGGGTTGTCATAACGCGATTGGATTTCAAAGGCAGCTTCATTTGCGCCGCCGTGTTTGGGGCCGCGTAATGCACCAATGGCACCCGTGATGGCTGAGTACATATCGGAACCGGTGCCGGCAATCACCCGTGCGGCAAAGGTTGACGCGTTGAATTCATGTTCGGCATACAACACCAACGAGGTGTGCATGGCCTTGACGTGTGATTCCGACGGTGGTGTGCCATGTAATAAATGCAGAAAGTGGCCGCCGATCGAGTCGTCGTCGGTTTCTACATCAATACGTTTGCCATTGGTGGAAAAGTGATACCAGTAGAGCAGCATCGAGCCAAACGACGCCATCATCCGGTCGGCAATATCGCGCGCACCGGTGACACTATGGCCGTCTTTTTCCGGTAACGCACAGCCCAATGCCGAGCAGCCGGTGCGCAACACATCCATCGGATGGGTGGCGGCCGGCAAACATTCCAACACCTCTTGCACCGCGAGCGGAATGCCGCGCAACGATTTTAGTTTTGCTTTGTAAGATTTGAGTTCGGCATGGGTGGGCAATTTGCCGTGAACCAGCAAATAGGCAATTTCCTCAAATTCACAGGTCTCGGCAATGTCCAGGATGTCGTAGCCCCGGTAGTGCAAATCGTTGCCGGTCAGGCCGACGGTACACAGTGCCGAGTTACCGGCGACGACGCCAGAAAGTGCGACTGATTTTTTTACTTTTGGTCCGGTTGCGGACGGGGTGGTTGATGCAGACATTGCTTCTCCTCACAGTTTTTGCATCAATTCGATGCGATTGCCAAATGGATCCCAAATCGACCCGCGATAGAAACCAGAAGGACCTTTATCGACGCGGATTTTCAGGCCTTTTTGCTCCGCCAAGCGCATCAGTGCTTGGAAGTTATCAACGCGTATTGCCGGGTGCGCGTCTGGAGAGGTGGTAAATGTTTCGCCTTCCTTACGTTCACCCAGGTGCAAATTTACGCTGCCGCCGATCAACCATGCGCCGGACTGATCCATATCTGCTGGTTTTGCGATGCGCGTAAAGCCAAGAATGTCGACATAAAAATCGAGTGCGCGCGGCACACCACCAGCCGGAATCGAAACTTGAAAATGATCGATCGCCAATATCATGTCGCCGTCCTTTTCTGCCATTGTTGATCGGTGATGCGGTGCACGATGTGCCGTTTTAACGGCCAATCAGCGGGCACGCGCGGATGATCAAAATTCATTTCCGGCCAGGGTGCCATGCCGAGGCGTTCCATCACCCGGTGCGACGGGGCGTTGGTGGTGACCGACATGGCCATCACTTGTGGCAAACGCAAATGTGTAAATGCAAAATCGAGGGCCGCCGCCGCAGCTTCGGTGGCGTATCCCTGATCCCATGCAAATTTCGGCAGACGCCAACCGACTTCAACAGCTGGTTGCCAGGGTGCGGCAAAACCGGGCGCATTCAGACCGACAAAACCGGCAAACGGATGTACACCGGGTACTTCCAGCGCCCACATACCCCATCCACGTTGACGAATGCTGGTGCGAATCCGGTCGGACTCAGCCAACGAATCTTCCCGGCTATTGATCTTCGGAAAATATTTGCGGACGTCGGCATCCGCATTCATTTCGCACCAGACTTCAATATCGCTTTCTTTCCATTGGCGCAGCAATACCCGCGGCGTTCGCAGCTCAACCGGCGAAACAAAGGTTCGCAATAACAGGGTGGGAACATTGGACATTTCGGGCATTGCAACTTTTATTTTTTGGCGGCGTACAGTTTATCGAGTGATTGTTCAAAGGCGTGATAACCAATACGCTCGTACAATTCTTCGCGGGTCTGCATGATGTCGATGACGTTTTTCTGGGTGCCATCGCGGCGGATCGCTTCGTAAACCGTTTCGGCCGCCTTGTTCATGGCACGGAACGCCGACAGCGGGTATAACACCATGGCCACATTTGCGGAGCGTAATTCGTCAGTCGTGAATAACGGAGTTTTGCCAAACTCGGTGATGTTGCAAAGCACCGGCACCCTGGTCGCCTCGACAAAGCGTCGGTAGGTCGGCAAATCGTAGGCGGCTTCAACAAAAATGCCGTCGGCACCTGCCTCAACACACGCGAGGGCGCGATCCAGCGCGGCGTCCACGCCTTCAACCTGAATGGCGTCGGTGCGTGCGATCAAAAAGAAATCGGCGTCGGTTTTTGCATCGACCGCCGCTTTGACGCGATCCACCATTTCATCCTTGCTGACAATTTCTTTACCGGGTCGGTGACCACAACGCTTCGCGCCAACCTGATCTTCGATATGACACGCTGCCGCGCCAAATTTGATGAGTGATTTAATGGTGCGGGCGATGTTGAATGCCGACGGGCCGAAGCCGGTATCAATGTCGACCAATAATGGCAGGTCACACACGTCGGTAATACGACGGATATCAGTCAGCACATCATCCAGATTATTAATGCCCAGATCAGGCAAGCCAAGCGAGCCGGCGGCAACCCCACCACCAGACAAATAGATGGCGCGATACCCGGCGCGTTTGGCGAGCAGCGCATGGTTGGCATTGATAGTGCCAATGATTTGCAGGGGTGTTTCGTCTTTAAGGGCTTGGCGAAATTTTGCGCCGGCGGAAAGAGTCATTTGGTTTATCAGTCGTTTAGGAGTGAAGTTGTCGTGAGCGACAACACGGTCAGTTGGGAAAAAACGTGGAATCGGCTTGTGGCAATATTTTAACGCCAGTCACCTTGGCCTTTTTCAACAATTCCCAAAAGTAACGGTAGGTGGCGCGATCATGCAACTCACCCTTGTATTGAATCGGCCCCCAAT
>JANPNU010000054.1:0-3429 GCA_031427615.1 Burkholderiales bacterium | reverse complement strand
GGTTATCGCAGGCAATTGGTCGAGGACAGCAAACACGCCATCCGCCGTTGGCTTCACCTCAAGTTTTCCGCGGAAGAAATAGTCGATGAGGCCAGCGGAGTAGGCGACAGCGCGCGGGATGAGGAGGCGGGCCTGGTCGTCGTAGTTGTAGTGGTTCAACGAATGGCTGGAAAACGAAGGACTTTTTTGCTGGAGGGCGTCATTCCAGATTCCCAATGTGGATAGTTTCACTCCGGTTGCATCAGCCCCACCTGCGGTATCAACGACAGTGCCTGTTTTGAAGTAGGCGGTGCCAGATAGCGGGTTGCCAACCATGTCAACCAATCCGGATGTCACTGCCAAAGTTGCCAAGCCCGTGCCGTCCGGCGTCGGGGATGGCAAATTCGTCTTGCCAATGTTTGTGCCAAAACTGTAAAAGCCCCGGCTGCTGTAGTTGGCAAGGCCTTTGCCGGAATTATTTCCTGCCCCGGTGGCTGTCGCAAAATAATCCGCGTAACCGGCGAATTGGGGGGTGTCGTAGCAGCAGTAATCGAGCGGGGTGGTGTTTGTCTTGAAAGCCTTATTGCTTGTTTCTATCGTGCTTGAGGGGGCTAATTTTCCTACCAGCGTAAATGCCGGCTCCTGGATTGTCCTGGCTTTGAGGTATGCCTCAAAAAAGCTGGCATGGCCGCCAAAACATACACTGCCAGTTATGCAACCAAAGCCGGAATGGGCATCGTTGCGCGTATGTTGCGGCTGCGCCATGTCCTGCACGAGGTGGACAACGTCACCTATGATGCGAAATGTTGTTGCCCAATAGGCTTTTCGTATTGACTCTTTGGTGGCATTTCCGGCATCGACGGGGTTGGCCGCGTCACCCGTGACTTGTTGCGCAACCGGATCGTAGGACTTGAGCGTCAGGGCGCGCCACATCGTTTCACGCGCGGTCGCAATATTGAAATTATTCTTGCGTCCGCCGATGGTCTGCCCCGGATACAGCGCCCAGTCAACGGCGCGCGGGCCTGTTACGCCGAATATTGTCAATCCCCGGTTGTTCACCGTGTCAAAAAAATGTCCGTATACACGGTTGAACACCCCGCCCTGCTCGTCGCTGTATGGCGTTTCGACCGTGTTGTCGTCTTCGCGGATGGCGCCGCGCATGATCCAGCCGGAAATGCTGTTGGCGGGGGGAACGGGACCAAATCCTTTGCTTACATTTTCTATGGTATCCACTTCCATTTGGATGACCCTGTTGGTCAATGTCACTTGACCTCCCATATGCATGTAGTACTGCCCGATCATCTTTTCGCTATCGACAATGCCAAGGCGCCTCAAGAGCTCGCTTGCATTCGGGTTCGATCCGATTTTGGATTGTTGAACCGCCTTGATGGTCATGGCCGCATGTGTGGTGACATCAAATGCAAACACAGCATGGGCAGTCATTAGCGACAAAGCAATCAGCATGCTGAATTTTTTGATCATTTTGATTTTCCAATGCTATTTTTCGGTGGAAGTGATTCAAGCCGCTGAATTTGACTGGCTATGGCGTCATGAATAGTCACCCAACCTACCCTTCTTTCCATTGGTCGGTATTTCTTGTATTCCGCCAACACCAACTTCAAATACACCACGCTTGCCGCCGCATCTTCCTTGGTTTCTGCGTGATTGCAGTAACCGCTGTCGTTAAATCTGGGGTCCGGCTTCCCGGAATTTTGTTTGCCCAATGTAATGTCCCAATCGCGGTACGCCGCTTCGCTACGCGGGCTTAGGTTCCATGCAGGAGAAAGCGTCCCTTCCGCAAGAAAATAATCAGCCTTGATTGCGACCACATTTGGTGGCAAACTATTTAAGCCCGCAATCGGAAAACGAAATTTCCCGTCCATGCCGGTGACCATGCCTTTGGTTTTAACGCACCAAGCCGTGGTGGCCGCCATCCCGCTGCGCACGATGGAGTATTTTGCAAGCACATAAGCACCCTCGATAGGCTGCTTGGTTTCGGCATCGATGACCGTGCCAGTGAACTCCTTGCCGAGCAAGCCGAACAAGATGCCGCTGGCCTGGGTGCAGGCCATCACGCCAAGTGAAAGCGCCGCTACAGCAGCCACTTTCCACCATTTGAATGGCTGTTTACGTTTGGATGTTGTTGTGTGCATTTTCTTTTCCTCGTTGTTCATTCAGTCCGGCAAAAAAATACAGCATAAACATGTTTGCCTGTACGCCGCCACTACATCGATTCAATGCGCCAAATGCCATCCTCGCCAACCAACAAAAAGACGTGGAAGGTTTTGATGACGCCCGCCGTCTCGCGCATCACGACGATTTCCGCCATCTCCGCCGAGGCTGTCGCCCGCGCAACCACGCCAAGCTGACTAGCAGCGGCGGCAAGGTCGCTGCCAAGTTTGGTGAAGACATCATCATAAATTGCCTGGGCATGCCCAAAAAACAAATTCAGCGCGCTTGCCTTATTCCCCGCCACGAGCCGATCCAGCAGGTCGTTGTAGACTGCCCGAACGATGGCGATTTTTTCCAGCGGATTCTCGACCTTCACCCGCCTCGTCGTATTGAACACAACCACCCCGGCCGCATCCCGCACCGTCACCCGCACCGTGTAAATCCCGGTCTGCGTGTAGTTGCAATCGTAGCTGCCAACCCCCTGAATGCTGGTGCCCGGTTGTGGGTCGTTGCAGGCGAGGGTCATGGTTGTCCCGCCGGGCACCGCCACCCCGTTGCCCACCTCAATGCGCACCGGCACGGGTTGTATGCTGTCGGGTGCCAGCATCACGCTCGGCGGCACGTCGACACTGAAGGTCGGTATCGTTGGCGGGATGATCGGTGTCGGCGGATCGCCGCCTCCGCCGGTGGCGAAAGTGCCGGCGCGCTGCACCCGCGTGATGGTAAATGTCTGGCTTGCGCCCTGGCCGTCCGGCGCGGTGACGGTCGCGGTGATGGTGTTGGTGCCGACCGCGAGCTGCAGGTCATTCAGATAAAACTGCCCACCCCCGCTGGTTATGGTCGCCAGTTGTCCATTGACTGTCACCGAGGAGTTTGGCGGCGCGTTTATCGTGCCGCTGACCAATGCCGTGTCCTCGTCGCGGCTGCTGCCGTCGATCCCCGCTGCGATCTGGATGGTCACGCCGCTGCCCACGGTGACGCCCGCCACTGCCGAGGTCGCGCTCAGCCCGCGACTATCCGTCGCCTTCGCCGTCAGCGCATAAACACCGGCCACGCTGTTGAGCCACCGGTAATGGAACGGCGGGGTGGTGAGAGTCGCGATCACGGCGCTGCCGTTGTAGAACTCCACCCTGGTGATGGTGGTGCCGGCAGCGGCGACCACGTCGGCGAGCAGTTCGATGGCGGAGCCAGCCAGGTAATAGCTGCTGAGCGTGGTGAGCGCCACCACCGGCGGGGAGAGCACGTGTACCGTCACCGGCGCGCTGCTGACCACCGCGC
>JANPNU010000053.1:0-9155 GCA_031427615.1 Burkholderiales bacterium | reverse complement strand
GGGCAAAGTCCGCATGTATGTATGTGGCCCTACGGTTTACGACTACTATCATATTGGTAATGCCCGCACGTTCAGCGTTTTTGACATGGTGTATCAATGGCTGTCTCAAATTGGATATAGCGTCAACTACGTTCGCAACATCACCGATATTGATGACAAGATTATTGAGCGGGCCAATGAAAACAACGAGTCGATGGTGGCCCTGACAGAGCGCATGACGGCGGCGATGTTTGAGGATTCGGATCGGCTGAAGTTATTGCGACCGACCCACAGCCCGCGCGCGACCCATTACATCGATGCCATGCTCGATATTATTAACACGCTGGTTGTCAAGGGTGTGGCGTATCGCGCCGACAATGGTGATGTCTATTATTCGGTGCGGGATTTTGACGGTTATGGCAAATTGTCCCGCCGCAATCTCGACGACATGTGGACGGGTGAGCGGGTGTCAGTTGCGGTGGCGAGCGCCAAGCGCGATCCACTCGATTTTGTTTTGTGGAAAGCCGCCAAGCCACACGAGCCGAAATGGCCGTCGATATTTGGTGATGGCCGTCCTGGTTGGCATATCGAATGCTCCGCCATGTGTCGCGAGGTGTTGGGCGAGCAGCTGGACATTCACGGCGGTGGCTGGGATTTGCAGTTTCCCCACCATGAAAATGAGATCGCCCAAACCGAGGGCACGTTTGAGAAGGGCAGTGGCAAAAAATTTGCGCGCGTGTGGATGCACGCCGCCTTCCTGAATTTTGATCAGGAAAAAATGTCGAAGTCGCTCGGCAATTTTTTCACCCTGCGCGAGGTGCTGAACAAGCTCGACCCGGTTCAGGGCGGCGAGGCCGTGCGCTTTTTTCTGTTACGCGGCCATTATCGAAGTGAAATTAATTATTCGTGGGATACGCTTGAAGATGCGCGCCAGACCCTGCTGGGTTTTTACATTGCCCTAAAGGAGTCGCCGCCGGCGGCCATTCATCTTGACTGGTCAAACGAGTTCGCACAAAAATTTCGTGCGGCCATGGAAGATGACTTTGATACACCGGCGGCATTTGCCGTGTTGCATGAATTGCGCCGTGAAATAAACCGCACCAAATCAGTTGAGCTGGCCGGTTGGTTAAAGGCGTTGGGCGGCACAATCGGTTTGTTGCAGGATGATCCGGTCAAGTTTGTGCAGGGCGAAGTGAATATTCAAATAACTGCACCTGCCACAACGTTGGAAGCCACGGCGACAACAGGACGGCTGGATATTGATGCGCTGATACTTGAACGAAATGAGTCTAAAAAAGCAAAGAATTTTGCGCGCGCCGATGAAATTCGCAAAACACTCGTCGCCGCAGGGATTGTGTTGGAAGACAAGCCCGGCGGATTGACTGAGTGGCGGCGCAAGTGAAGACTCAAATTCCATGGCGCTCAAGTCGCCATGGTCAAATACCGCTCGGCAGGTTCTGTTATAAAGAATATCGTAACGCATGATCAAGTTATTCGCTTGCCGCGATACGGAACGTCTGTTTATGAGCCTCGCGGTGCCACGTTTCAAAAAGCGCGCGAAAAAATCTCCTGATGCTCCATGCCGCCACAATATTGGTGACATTAAAAGTCCCGCCGGGCAACAAGCTGGAGGCCTTGCGGGGTGATCGCAGGGGGCAGCATAGTGTGCGCATCAACGACCAGTGGCGGATTTGTTTTGTGTGGAAATTAGATGGTACGCACGATGTGGAAATTGTTGATTACCATTCAGGATTGCCATGAAAAAATCACTTGCCGAGATTCACCCCGGGAAAATCCTGCTGGAAGAGTTTATGCAGCCAATGGGCATCACCGGGCAGCGCCTGTCTGCCGACATTGACGTTCCGCCGAGTCGCATCAGCGAGATCGTCAATGGCTTGCGGCCGATCACGGCGGATACAGCGTATCGGCTGGGCGTTTATTTCAACATGGAAGCACGTTTTTGGATTAACTTGCAATCCGAGTACGATATGCGCACCATTGCGCGTTCACTTGAGGGAGAAGTGGCGCGGCGTATTCGTGTTTATCAGCCCATCAGCGCATAAGTCCATCTCACCCAAATGCATTTAACCCCGTCTGCGCACGGCCCAAAATCAACGCGTGTACGTCGTGGGTGCCTTCATAGGTATTTACTGCTTCAAGATTCATCACGTGGCGAATCACATGATACTCATCAGCAATGCCGTTGCCGCCGTGCATATCGCGTGCAACCCTGGCGATATCAAGCGCCTTGCCGCAGTTGTTGCGCTTCATCAGTGAAATCATTTCCGGCGTGGCGCGGCCTTCGTCCATGAGCCGCCCGAGGCGTAATGCACCCTGCAATCCCAGCGTGATTTCAGTTTGCATATCGGCCAATTTTTTTTGCACCAATTGAGTCGCCGCCAGTGGTTTGCCAAACATCATACGGTCCATAGTGTATTGACGCGATTGCTGCCAACAAAATTCGGCTGCGCCCATGGCACCCCAACTGATGCCATATCGGGCTTTGTTCAAACAGCCAAACGGTCCTTTCAGACCTTTGACATTGGGCAGCAAATTGTCATCGGGAACAAACACCTGATCCATCACAATCTCGCCGGTGACCGAGGCGCGCAATGAAAACTTGCCTTCGATTTTGGGGGCGCTCAATCCCTTCATGCCTTTTTCAAGCACAAAGCCACGGATGGTATCGCCGTCTGAGGTGTCTTTTGCCCAGACAATAAACACATCGGCAATCGGTGAATTGGTAATCCACATTTTTGCGCCATGCACAATGTAGCCGCCATCAACTTTGGTTGCGCGTGTGATCATTGATGATGGATCCGAACCGGCGCCCGGCTCGGTGAGACCAAAACATCCGACCATGTCACCGCTGGCCAGTTTAGGCAACCATTTTTGCCGCTGGGCTTCATTGCCGTAGGCGTGAATGGGGTGCATGACCAGTGACGATTGCACACTCATGGCCGAGCGATATCCGGAGTCAACCCGTTCCACTTCGCGCGCCACCAGTCCGTAACTAACATAATTCACACCGGCGCAGCCGTAACCATCGATGGTTGCGCCAAGCAAACCCAGCGCACCCATTTCATTCATGATTTCGCGGTGAAAGGTTTCGTTACGATTGGCCAATACAATTCTGGGCAACAGTTTTTCCTGACAGTATTGCTGCGCCTGATCCCGTACCATGCGTTCCTCGTCCGTTAGCTGCTCGTCGAGTAACAGGGCGTCATCCCATTTGAAATTGGCAGTGGATGATGTGGGTTTCATGGTGGACTCCATAGTGTGTGGCCGTGCGCGTCATCGGCGTCCAGTGTTGGACTGATTATTTGCGGCACATAAACGTGTTGAATTTGATCGCCACAGCTTAACAAATCATCGGTAATTTGTCCGGACAAATTTTTGATCTGGCAAAATGCATTATTCCTTTATTGGCGGGCAGTTCCATGATTTTTTACCTGAAGATGCCCGCCAATAAACAACATTCGTTCTTCATTCAGAGTCGGGAATACACCAGTAATCGACCTTTGTACGCCGGCTGAAATGGGCTTGCTTGCAAGTCCAGTCTCTCGTCGTGGACACGAAATCCGATATTCGCCATTTGCCGCGAAAAACTTGCCCGGTTGCCGCGATCGGGGTCAACAATCCAAATTTCCGCGCAATCCGTTGTGTGTTCATTGATAAAAGGCGGCAGCATTGCCTCGGCGTCCCGTTCATATAAGACATCGCTGCCTACGATCAAATCGTAACGACCGGCAATGACCATGTCAGCGGCCTGATTGTCACGCGCAATCGGCAACAAAACATTACTCCAATGTGCGTGTCGATACGGTAGTGGTGGCAGTTGATTGAGGCCAAGGTTGGCACCCAGGAAACGTGCGGTGAGCGGGTGACAGTCACTCGCCGTGACATCCGCACCACGCCGATGGGCAACCAGGCTTGATAGGGCCAAACCGCAGCCAATTTCCAACACACGTTCGCCCGGTGTAATCAATCGTCGCCCCATGCGCGCCGCGAGTTGTGCGCCTGATGGCCACAACAGTCCGAATAACGGCCATAACGCCGAGGAAATGCCCATACGTTCAGCGTCGCCATGCGGATCAAAAAACTGTTGTTGGTCGAGCAGGGAGCGAATGATTAAATCATCAACACCGGCAATGGCAATACACTCCTGCTTCGTTTCGTAGCCGTACATTGATTTGGGCGTGTTGATCGGAGTGCGCCTGGCCCGGGCGGCAGATTATTTCGGTGGCCATGTCAGCGGATCACCTGCCTGGCGTTGGCGGTAGGCTTCGCTAATAGATCGTTCAATCAAATTGATGGCCACACCGTCCGGGTCACGCATGATGATTTCTTTATGGCCATTCAGTATTTGTAGCGGGGTGGCCGTGCTACCACCGTTTACTTTTGCCGAGTCAATCGCGCGCTGAATATTTTCAGTGTAAAAAACCAATGTGGTCTCACCAATTGACAAACCACCTTCACGTGGCTTCACCGCAGGAATGGAGGCGTCGATTTCGTATAAGGCAATCATGCCGTAATCAACGCCGGGCGCCTTTAATATGGCCGACTTGATGCTCGACTTACGTGGCACACCGATAATTTCCACCGCTGCTGTGCCACTCAAATCACCAACAAAATATTCTTGTGTCAGTCCGACCACCGTCATATAAAAATCGCGGCTTCGTTCCAGATTTCGCACCATTAATGCAGCGCGAACGAGTGGGGACGCGGCGGGAATGGTCGGTATGGTCATAACAGAACCGTTTGGCAGGAGAAAACTCTCATGCCAAGCAGTGTACGCCTAGATTGCCATCATGGCATGTCTGAGTCTTATCCAATGACACATGAGGCGGAAACAATACCGTGAGTCTAACGGCATATGAGGCTGAAATAGCGGGTTTGGGTCGATCATCCGTGAATGGTGATCGATATGAACGAAACAAAGCTCAAGACGGTTGCGCAAATCAGCGCATTGCTTGCGGGCACAGCCGATGTGGTTTTTGCCACTCCTGCCAATGAGGCCGCGCGCCGTGATTTTATCAGCGGCGTGCTCAAACGTTTTGTGGTGGTCCCGTGTGGACTATCCAATCAATGCCGCCCAGTTTAATGCCGGCGCCAATATGATTAACATTGCCCGGTATAAAACCGTCGCGGGCAAACGGCTTCGTAGCGGGCATTGCCACCAATTTCAACCTGCGCCCCTTCGGTAACCCGATTACCCGCCCCGTCCAGTCGGACGTTCATGGTGGCCTTGCGACCGCAGCGGCAAATTGTTTTCATTTCCTCTAAATCATCGGCCAGTGTGAGCAATGCTTTTGAGCCGGGAAATGGGTGTCCCAAAAAGTCGCTGCGCAAACCGTAACAAATTACCGGTGTTGCCGAGGTATGAGCAAGGCGATGAAGTTGTGTCACTTGATGTTCTGTCAGGAATTGTGCTTCATCAATCAGAATGCACGACGGATTTGTTTTCCCGGCATAGATGGCGGAGAAATCGGTTGCGTCAGAAAACGTGGCGGCCGACCGGGTCACGCCCAAACGGGAGGTAACAATACCAACACCGTAACGATCATCAACACTGGCGGTATAAAGGTCGGCAGACTGGCCACGTTCTTCGTAGTTATAAGCAACTTGCAAAAGAGCGGTGGATTTGCCGGCGTTCATCGCCGCGAATCGGAAGTATAGTTTTGCCACTATCGAAGTCCTTGAAATTCGTCAGGCTGAACTTTAGCGCAAAACAGCCTTGGTTCAGCCGCAGGACATTTCGATTTACATGGTGCGGACAACGCCGACGACCAATCCCTCTATATCCAACGTCTGTTTGGATAGATCGATCACGATTGGCAGAAAATCAGGATTTTCGGCAATCAGGAATGCCTGTTTGCCTTTGATTTTTAGGCGTTTGACGGTGGCGTCGCCTTCAATACGCGCCACCACAATCTGGCCGTTGCGGGCATTGGCTGTCCGGTGCACCGCCAGCCAATCACCATCCATGATGCCGACGTCTTTCATGCTCATGCCGCTGACCTGCAGTAAATAGTCGGCACGCGGTTGAAACATCAACGGGCTGACCGGATATCGGCCAATCATATTTTCTTGAGCCAACATCGGTGTGCCGGCGGCCACTTTGCCAATGAGCGGAAGTCCGAACTCTTCATCATTGGCGGCAACATCATCGCCCATGATTCGAATGCCACGCGAGGCACCTGGCATCATTTCGATGGCACCTTTTCGCGCCAGCGCACGCAGGTGTTCTTCTGCGGCGTTCGGCGAGCGAAAGCCCATTGACGCACACATTTCTGCGCGGGTCGGTGGCATGCCATTTTCGGCAATCCACTGTTTCAGGAAATCGAGGATTTCTTTTTGGCGGGTCGTTAAGTTTTCCATAGCTGTCTTTTTATACAGTTTTCTTTCGAATAGCAAGAAATATTTTTCATGGTTATTTGTTTGTTGCGAAAATCTCCCCAAAATTAGTGAAAAAATAGCGTAATGCTGATTTTTCAATTTGGCTTTCCCAAAGGATTAAAAATGCGATTTACCTTTGTATTTGCATCGATCATAACGGCGCTGCTCGCGTCGTTTGCCGCATCCATTCATGCTGCTGAATTACTGGCCGGCCCGATGGTTGGTGCAACCGCCATGCGACAGGTCAAAATTTGGGTACAGGGAAAGGGTGTCGGCACTGCGGCGGTCGAATACTGGGATGTCACCACACCCAAGTCGGTGTTGCGCAGCAAGCCGGTCAAGATGGAAGATGATCATGACCATGTTGCACAATTTACGTTGGGCCTGTTGGAGCCGGGCCGTCGCTACGGTTATCGGGTGATGATGAATGGGCGCGAACAAAAGGTACCACAATCACTTGCATTCAGTACGCAGTCGTTGTGGCAGTGGCGCACCGATGCGCCGGATTGGAAGCTGGCGTTTGGAACATGCTCGTACGATAACGAAGTGTTATACGATCGCCCAGGGCGCGGCTATGGGGGTCCGCCAGAAAACAAACGCATCTTTGACGTGATGGCCAAACAACAGCCCGACCTGACGCTTTGGGGCGGGGACTATTTGTATTTCAGGGAAGTGGATGAGGATAGCGAATCCGGTTTGCGTTATCGCTGGCGCTATGCCCGTTCAATTGCCGAGCAGCAGGGCTTGTTGCGAACCGGCTCGCATATTTCGATTTGGGACGATCACGAATTCGGTCCGAACGACAGCAACAGTAGTTATTCGCTGAAGGGCGAGGCGCTGACATTGTTTAAGCGTTATTGGCCCAATGCATCTTTTGGATTGCCAGAGACACCGGGCACGTTCGGTAGTCAGCGGTTTAATGACGCCGAAATTTTCCTGCTCGACAATCGTTTTTATCGCGATAGTGATAAATTGCAATCGGAAGATAAATCGATGTTGGGCGCGGCGCAAGTGCGCTGGTTAAAAAACGCCATGCTGGCGTCTGTTGCGCCTTTTAAGATCATCGTCTCCGGCAGCCAGGTGACCAATGATGTAAACCGTTTTGAAAGCTGGACGCGGTTTCCAAAAGAGCGTGCTGATTTCCTGAAATTTGTTGCCGATCACAAAATTGACGGCGTGGTCATATTAAGTGGTGACCGTCATTTCACCGAGCTGTTGAAATATGAACGAGCTGGCACCTACCCGTTATACGAATTAACCTGTTCGCCGCTGTTGTCGGGCGTGCCGTCGAATCTCGATGCGGAACGTGCCAATAAACAAATTGTGCCGGGCACGTTCGTGGCGGATCGCAATTTTTGTACGATCGATTTTAGCGGGCCGCGTAATGAACGCAAGATCACCATGCGAAGTTTCGCCAACAGCGGGGAACAGAATTGGCAGCATGAAATTAAACTGTCCGATTTAAAAACGCCGAAGTAAAAGAATTATTTGTGGTGTTTGGTCACCGCGCCGCCACCCAACAATAACAGGGCCATCGCCCAGAATAATGGCGCAAGACCAAATGTTGCGCCGACCGCGCCAAAAATCATCGGCATCACGGTCTGTGAGGTGTTGATGAGGGTGGTGCGTAAGCCGAGTGCTTCACCTGATCGCCCGGCGGGGGCGGTTTCATGCAGCAGCGTGAGCACCATCGGCTGCGGCGCGCCAAGACCAATGCCGAGCACAAATACCAGCACCATCAAAAGTCCGACATGGTGGGTAAAAGGGATGACCGCGAAGCTGATGCCGGCCAGCAACAACGAAAATTTGAGCATCGGCCAGGGCGCGACGCGATTCACCATAAATGGCATGGCAAGCCGGATGGCAAAGGTCGCCGCGGCAAAGGCACCCATAACGATGCCAATTTCGGACGCGGACAGGCCGATTGACGAGCCGTGCAGAGGAATGGCGAAGCCGTAAACATCCCAGGCAAGTGTCAGCAATGTCATGGTAATGAATAATCGACGCACCTCCTTGTCCCGCAACAGCTCAAGCACATGGCTGTTGGGTTGATTGATTTTTTTTTGACGGGTGGGTGGTGTGGCGGAAGCAGTTTCATTGATAGCGCAATAATTGGCAGCACCGTAAACAGCGCAAGCAATAAGAATGCACTGCGATGTCCAAATGAATCGATTGCCACCCCTGCCAGGATCGGCGCAATGAACGTTGAGGTTGAAAAACCCAACGCGACGTAACTAAAATTGACCGCGCGTTCCTGCGGCGCACTCATATCGCCAACCGCATGATAGGCAGCAACATTTATGGCCATAAAGCCGACGCCCACAATCATGCTGGTGAAGTACAGGGCCGTCATCGTCGGCCAAACAAATGGCACCAAGGTGCCAATGCCAACCAGAATCGCGCCCAGGCGGAACGGTTTTTCGATGCCAATTCGATCGATCCAACGTCCGGCCGGAACCGATAAGAATGCCGGCAGCAGTGCATACATGGCCATCAACAAGCCAATCGTTACAGTCGACGATTGCTGGTGAATGGCAAACAGGGTGACGGTGATACGGCTGCCAAAAGCCGCGATATGAGTGAGGATCAGAAGAATGATGATGAGTGGGAGTGGTTTCATTTTTTTGTGGTGGGTTGTCCGGCCAGCCACACGCCCAGACAAACAATGGCGATGCCAATAAAAGTGATGCCGGTGGGGACGACGCGATAAAACAGCCATTCGGCGGCGACGGCAAATACCGGGGGCAGGTACAAAATACTCGACACCTTGGTTGCCT
>JANPNU010000052.1:0-4989 GCA_031427615.1 Burkholderiales bacterium | reverse complement strand
CATATTTCCTCGCTTTTCGGTGCAAAGGGGGTCACCATTTGCTTGAAAAGCGAGAAAATCTGTCCTCAATTGGCTCATTTTTCGCTACGATTCTTTAAGGCCGACAGGCTGCTAGACGAAGAAGTATCAATTAACGTCTGGTCGGATTCGTTCAAACGCATTGGCCAAGCGGGGTTGCAAAAATCATCGATTGAATAATCAACACCGGTAAAAAAGGAACCTGAAATGAAAGTGTATTACGACAAAGATTGTGACCTCTCGCTCATCAAGG
The DNA here is from genome assembly GCA_031427615.1 of Burkholderiales bacterium. GTDB lineage: Bacteria > Pseudomonadota > Gammaproteobacteria > Burkholderiales > Usitatibacteraceae > UKL13-2. Next base: position 4,718 of record JANPNU010000052.1, on the reverse strand, counting down.
GCAAAAAAGTCACCATATTGGGATATGGGTCGCAGGGCCATGCCCACGCACAAAACCTGCATGAGTCGGGCGTGAAGGTAACCGTCGGCTTGCGTAAAGGCGGCGCATCTTGGGACAAGGTAAAAAAAGCCGGCTTAAAAGTTGCCGAGGTTGCGGACGCGGTCAAGTCGGCAGACGTCGTTATGATGTTGTTGCCGGATGAGAATATCGGCGACGTGTATAAAAATGAAGTGCACGCCAATATCAAGAAAGGTGCGGCACTGGCGTTTGCACATGGATTTAATGTTCATTACGGTGTGGTTGAACCGCGTACTGATTTGGACGTGATCATGATCGCGCCCAAAGGGCCGGGTCACCTGGTGCGTTCAACCTATGTTGCTGGTGGTGGTGTTCCCGCGCTGGTTGCGGTACATAAAGACAATTCCGGCAAGGCCAAACATTTGGCGCTGTCCTATGCAAAGGCAATTGGTGGATCCCGCGGCGGCGTGATTGAAACCAATTTTCGTGAAGAAACAGAAACGGATTTATTTGGTGAGCAGGCGGTTTTATGCGGCGGCATTGTTGAGCTGATCAAAGCGGGCTTCGAAACATTGGTCGAGGCTGGCTATGCGCCAGAGATGGCTTATTTTGAATGTTTGCACGAGACCAAGCTGATCGTTGATTTGATTTACGAGGGCGGCATTGCCAACATGAATTATTCAATTTCGAATAATGCTGAGTACGGTGAATATGTAACCGGGCCAAAGATCATCACCGCTGAAACAAAAAAGGCGATGAAACAAGCCTTGCATGATATTCAGACCGGCGAATATGCCAAGTCGTTTATTTTGGAAAACAAAGCAGGTGCGCCGACGCTGAATGCGCGCCGTCGTTTGTTGCGTGAACATCCAATTGAAGAGGTGGGTGAGAAGCTTCGCAGCATGATGCCTTGGATCAAAAAGAACAAGTTGGTTGACCAGACGCGCAATTAACATAACTCTCCGTGCCGCCTGCATGCGGCTTGGGCTTTTGCAGGCGGGAAGCGGTGCTTCCCGAATTCCCCGCAAAAGTACCTTGGATCAAAAAAAACAAGCTGGTTGATCAGACGCGAAATTAAAACGACTCTCCGCGCCGCCTGCATGCGGCTTGGGCTTTTGCAGGCGGGAAGCGGTGCTTTCCGAATTCCCCGCAAAAGTACCTTGGATCAAAAATAACAAGTTGGTTGTCCAGACGCGCACAGTTGGCCAGTCGCGCAATTGACACGGCGCATTGCGCCGCTCCCATGTGGGCACGAAATCAGCGGGCGGGGATAATTATCCCTGCCCTCGTTTTTTTCACGCGCTTCTTGAAAGAACGTGCCAACGACAGGCGTCAAAGTGAAACACAATTATTGGCGGGTTTGTTCAGCCACTTATGGCTGGAAATGCGCGTATTGATTGGAGCTTGATTGTTTTTTAATGCTGGTCTCAGTGCGATGGTGAATATCCTGCGCTAAAATGTGCATCTGTTTTTATTGGGAATTATTTTGTCTGATCGTTTAAGAGTCCTGTCTCAATACCTATTACCAAAACAAGCGCTTACCGCCTTTGCGGGTATTGTCGCCAACGCCAGGGGCGGTGCCGCCACCACCAAGCTGATTAGTTGGTTCGTCGGTCGTTATGGCGTCAATATGGCTGAAGCCGAAAATGCGGACGTTGCCAGTTATGCCACGTTCAACGAGTTTTTTACGCGTCCACTCAAAACAAGCGCCAGACCGCTGGCCGATGCGCCATACCTGTGTCCGGTGGACGGCGCCATCAGCCAATTCGGCGCGATTGACCGCGACCAGATTATTCAAGCCAAACAGCATCACTTCACCACCACTGCACTGGTTGGAGGCGACGCTGGCCTTGCCAGTCGTTTTGAAGATGGAATTTTTGCCACGCTTTATTTGAGCCCCAAGGATTACCATCGTATTCATATGCCCTGTGATGGTCTTTTGACTCGTATGATTTACATCCCCGGCGCGTTATTTTCAGTTAACCCAACCACGGCGCGTGGTGTGCCCGGGTTGTTTGCCCGTAATGAGCGGGTGGTGTGTGTGTTTGAATCCGCGCACGGCCCGTTTGTGCTGGTGTTGGTTGGTGCCACCATTGTGGGCAGCATGGCAACGGTTTGGCATGGCGTGGTGAATCCACCGCGACGGCCGAATGTTCACGAATGGTCTTATGCCGATCGGGAGATTGTGCTTAACAAAGGCGCGGAAATGGGCCGCTTTATGCTTGGCTCGACGGTGGTGATGTTATTTCCAAAAAACACGCTGGCTTTTAACGCAGGCTGGATGCCAGCTGTGGCCATTCGTATGGGTCAAGCAATGGGTCAGGCCACAACCAATCCTGATTAATGTTGTCGACACTTAGACTCCGCCTTAACCGTTACTTAGACTCCGCCTTAACCGTTACAATAGGCCATGAACTCACCCCTGCCAAAAATCGCCCGCGTCAAAAAAGGCCTGCTCGATCCCGAGCGCCGTCGCAAGGGCATTTATTTGTTGCCAAATTTGTTTACCTCGGCGTCACTGTTTTCCGGTTTCTACGCCATTGTCCAGGGAATGGACGGTAAATTTGAAGTGGCTTGTATTGCGATTTTTGTGGCGATGGTGCTTGATGGGCTGGATGGCCGCGTCGCCCGCATGACCCGCACCACCAGCGAATTTGGTGCACAACTCGATTCCCTGTCTGACATGGTTTCGTTTGGTGCCGCACCGGCGCTGGTCATGTACGCATGGGCGTTGCAGCCGCTGGGTAAATGGGGTTGGATCGCCGCATTCGTTTATTGTGTCTGCGCGGCACTGCGGTTGGCGCGATTTAATACCAACATCGGCACCGTCGATAAGCGTTTCTTTCAAGGGATGCCCAGCCCGGCGGCGGCGTGTTTAATGGCGGGTCTCATTTGGGTGCTGAATGAGTATCAGATCAAAGGTCACGATATTGGCTGGTATGCTTGGGCGATGGCCGTATTCGCCGGCATCACCATGATATCGACCGTGCCCTATTACAGTGGCAAAGAATTCAATTTGCGACGCAGTGTGCCGTTCTGGGTCATCCCGGCAATGGTGGTTGGTTATCTGTTGATATCCATTCAGCCGTCTCACGTGTTGTTCGGCCTATTTGTTTGTTACGCGCTGTCTGGTTATGTCGTCTGGATTATGCGGGTGTGGCGCAAGCCAAAGCCACCAACCGCGGCGGTATGACTTGCGCCTAATTAACTGACACGTTATATTTAACCCATGTTTTCAGCCACAGTGAATCTGACTCTCGTTCTAGCCGCCATTTCTGGCGTGCTGTTGCTGCTTGCGCCGCCCGCGCAAAAATAACCCCCCCTTCTCTTTTGATTTTTCGTTCGCTGCTTCCATCCGGTGCCCCACACCGGGAGGCGCGATAATCATTGTTTGCAAGGCAATCATCGATACGGAGCATTTAGATGGACCAACTAATTATTTTTGACACGACCATGCGCGACGGTGAGCAAAGCCCCGGCGCCTCCATGACCAAAGAAGAAAAAGTGCGCATCGGCAAACAACTCGAAAAAATGCGTGTTGATGTGATTGAGGCCGGTTTTGCTGCCGCCAGCCAGGGCGACTTCGAAGCGATCCACGCGGTTGCCACCGCGGTAAAGGATTCGACGGTTTGTTCACTTGCGCGTGCCCAGGTTGGCGATATTCAAAAGGCCGGTGATGCCATCAAGCCCGCCGCACGCGGACGCATACACACTTTTATCGCCACTTCGCCAATCCATATGCAGCACAAATTGCGGATGACGCCTGATCAGGTGTTGCAGGGGGCGATTGATGCGGTCAAATTCGCACGTACCTTTACGGATGATGTGGAATTTTCTGCCGAGGACGCGGTTCGCAGCGAAATCGATTTTCTGTGCCGTGTGTTTGAAGCGGTGATTAAGGCAGGCGCAAAAACGATCAATGTGCCGGATACCGTCGGTTATAGCATCCCGGAGTTATGGGCGGAGCGATTTAAAACGCTGATTGAACGCGTGCCGAATGCCGACACGGTGGTGTGGTCGACTCATTGTCATAACGATCTGGGCATGGCCGTCGCCAATTCACTGGCGGCAGTCAAAGCGGGCGCCCGTCAGGTTGAATGCACCATCAACGGGCTCGGCGAACGCGCAGGCAACGCCGCACTCGAAGAAATTGTCATGGCGGTGCGTACCCGATCAGATTATTTTGGTGTTGAGACCCGCATCGACGCGACCCAGATTGTGCCGGCGTCAAAATTGGTATCAACCATTACCGGCTACCCGGTACAACCAAACAAGGCGGTTGTGGGCGCGAATGTCGATGTTGAACAGGTTGTAGCGTTCGGTAAAGAGTGATTGATCTTGCGCCGTGAAAATTATTTCCTCGCCACTCTGATCGTGAACGAACTTAAACACGTATGCGGAGGTGACGAGTGTCAGACGATCTTGCAACGTCAACACCACAGTGTTCTCTTCTCCTTTGTTGATGCTTATCATTCTCTTATATACCTGTGTAATTTTACACGCAAACAAAAGCCCCGGCCATAACGCCGAGGCTTGTTAGAAGAAACACACAAAACAATTTTGATTACGGGAACTTCGGAGCGACAAGTAATGCTGTGTCGAACTCGTAAGGGAACTTCGGTTCCTCACCCATAAGTGTGAGAGTGTAACCAGAGAAGTCTTCACCCTTCACGCCACCTTCCCACGCACCATCTGTAAGG
>JANPNU010000051.1:0-2436 GCA_031427615.1 Burkholderiales bacterium | reverse complement strand
AGCGGGCATCGCCTTTATCGGCCCAACACCAAAAGCCATTCAGCAAATGGGTTCAAAAAGTGCCGCCAAGGCGCTGATGGAAAAAGCCGGTGTGCCGGTGGAGCCGGGTTATCACGGTGACAATCAGGATCCGACGTTTCTGGCGGAGCAATCAAAGAAAGTCGGCTACCCGCAACTCATCAAGGCGGTGGCCGGTGGTGGTGGCAAAGGCATGCGGTTAGTTGAAAACGCCGCTGAATTTATGGCGCAACTCGATGCCGCCAAACGCGAAGCCAAAAACGCTTTTGGCAATGACGACGTATTGATTGAGCGTTACATACTTGGCCCGCACCATATCGAGTTTCAAGTATTTGGTGACAGCCACGGCAATGTTCTGCATTTGTACGAGCGTGAGTGCTCGATCCAGCGCCGCCATCAGAAAATTCTCGAAGAGACGCCATCGCCATATCTCGATGCCGTCGATGATGGCATGCGTGAAAAAATGGGTGCGGCGGCGGTTGCAGCCGCGGCGGCCATCCACTATCGCGGCGCCGGCACCATTGAATTTATCGCCGGTGAAAATCGTGAATTTTTCTTTATGGAGATGAATACACGCCTGCAAGTCGAGCACCCCATCACCGAGATGACAACCGGCGAGGATCTGGTGTAGTGGCAACTTCGGGTTGCGGCGGGTGAGCCCTTGCCGCTCGATCAGGACGAAATCATCACCGGCGGCCACGCCATTGAAGTGCGCATCTGTGCGGAAAATCCGCACAACGACTTCCTGCCCGAGACTGGCACCCTGGCGGTGTTTGCTCTGCCAGCGGTCTCCGAAGGCGACGATATTCGGGTTGACACTGGTGTTATTTCCGGCGACATCATCGGCGTTTTTTACGACCCGATGATCGCCAAACTTATTACCTGGGGCGAAGATCGCGCCGAAGCCACCCGCCGCATGCAACAGGCGCTGGCCGAAACAGAAGTCATTGGCGTCAAAACCAATCTGGGATTTTTGCAGTCGCTGGTACAACATCCGGCCTATCTCGCGGGCGATACTGACACTGGATTTATTGGCAAACATAAAACCGCCCTGCTGTTGCCAACCACAATCGATGATTTTGTGCTCGCCGCGGCGTGCGCCCACGTCATTGCCAATGAAGCGACGGTTGCCGATATTGGTGATGCCCCATGGTCGTCCCCAATCGGCTGGCGATTAAACGGCCCCGCCTCGCGCTTGATTGAATTTAAAAATAGCGGGCGTGACGAGCCGATTGAATGTCACGTTGAGATCGACCATGGAATTCGTTATTTTGTTCATGGCGAAAATCGGTTGCCGTTTAATTGCATCGAACGTGCCGATGGTGCGCTGCAGGTTGCGCTGGGCGCACAAAAGAAAGTGCTGCGTGTGATCCGTGCCAATGACCATTTGAGCGTGTTAACCGAAACCGGTCGAGTTGCACTCACGCTGTTTGACCCCTATCATTTTGAAGGTGACAACAGTGTGAATGAAGGCCGTTTGACGGCGATGATGCCGGGACGTGTGGTCAAACTGATGGGCAAAACGGGTGATGAGATTAAAAAAGGCCAGCCTCTGGTTATTATGGAAGCCATGAAAATGGAACACACGATTGTTAGCCCGCGTGATGGGGTGATCGAGCGCGTCGCATTTCAGGTTGGCGAGATGGTGCCGGCAGACGCGGTGTTGTTTTCATTTAAGGAAAAATAGGCAACTAAAAAACCCTGTCATTCCCGCGAAGGCGGGAATCCAAGTTCGGTAATGCCCTGATATCTATATAAAAATTGGACCCCGGCCTACGCCGGGGCGACAGTAACTCAGGTTATTGGAAGTTTCCAAAAGGAAAACTCCCCTCCTGCTGCGTGGTTTCGGCACTTTTTGCCGCGAACTTAGCGTGGTTGCTGGTGTTTGATAAAAATTAAACTTTGATCCCGGCCAGATGCCGGGTCAAAAACACCGCCCTTCACCGGAGCAGCGAAACAACTTCATCGTTTCGCGCACGTCCGCTGCCTAATTTTGAGTAGCACAATCAGCAACGCAGCAAATTAACTTGGACCCCGGACTAAATCCGGGGAAGGTCAAAAATACCGCCACCTTCACCGGAGCAGCAAAACAGCTTCATCGTTTCGCGCACGTCCGCTGCCCAAGTTGGGTTGTCACCTCAGCGAAAATCAACGGGGCCCCGGCCAAATGCCGGGGAAGGCACGGCGCTTGGATAACGACACCGCCGAAGTCGTATAATTTTTATTCGCGCATCCAATAATTTTGTCGGAGAACCCTCATGTCAGCCGTCCTGAAAGCCCAACCCGCCACCGTCCCTACCGTCAAACTGCTCATCAACGGCAAATTCGTTGAGTCCAAAGCCAAGCTCTGGCGGGATGTGATTAATCCGGCGACCCAGGAAGTGTTGGCGCGGGTGCCGATGTGTGATGCGACCGAGA
>JANPNU010000050.1:0-2919 GCA_031427615.1 Burkholderiales bacterium | reverse complement strand
CCGTATGGGGCATCATGAATTCGTTTCGCGGGCTGGCGAATGTTGGCCAGGCCACGCTGGCACACGTTGCCCCAGGCATTGCCGAGGCCCTGATTGCAACCGCTATGGGCTTGTTCGCAGCGATTCCGGCGGTGATTGCCTATAACCGTTATTCGGCCGAAATCGATCGATTGGCCAATCGTTACGAAAGTTTTATCGAGGAGTTCTCAAACATTCTGCAACGTCAGGCGGTGCATTAACATGCGACGTCCACGCCGTGCGATGGCGGATATCAACGTGGTGCCCTACATCGACGTGATGCTGGTGTTGTTGATCATTTTTATGGTCGCCTCACCACTGATTACACCCGGGCAAATTGATTTACCGAGTGTCGGCCAGGCGCTTAATCCAACGGTCGCGCCTCTGGAGGTGCGACTTGATAAAGACGGCACCATCGTGCTGGTTGATCGCCAGCAGGGAGGACGCGAGCAGAAGGTGGTCCAAGCCGAATTGCTTAGTTCAGTACGGCGGATACAGGCCGCACATCCCGAACAGGCCGTGGTGATTTCGGCCGATAAAGCGCTTCGCTACGAAAATGTGATTGAGGTGCTCGATGTCCTTCAAAAGGGGCAGGTGAAACGGGTCGGTTTGCTGGTGAAACCGGCAAGTTAAACAGGCAACTCTGACTAATATGGCCGCCGCAATCTCCCCTCCGCCAATAAATCGTAGGCCAAAGTTGTCCGCCACCGGACGCGCGGTACTTGGCCGGCGCAAGGAAAAAGGAAAATTGCCAGCGGCATTATTTGCGTTGATTGTGCATATTGGATTTTTTGCGCTGATTATTTTTGGCGTATCGTGGCAGATCAAGGTGCCGGCTCCATTGAGCGCCGAGTTATGGCAAGACTTACCGGTTCTGAACGCGCCAAAATCACCAATCCTGCCGCCGCTGGAACCCGTGCCACCCGAGCCCGAACCATTGGCCAAGACAGTCGAGCCACCGCTGCCAAAGCCGGTGCCGGCCAAACCGGTCCCGGTTGAGCCAACCAAGGCCGATATCGCGCTCAACGCAAAAAAAGAACGTGAAGAGAAGTTGAAATTGGAACAACAAAAACGCGAAGAGAAAGAACGTCTCGACGATAAAAAAAAGGCCGATGAAGACAAATCCAAAAAGGCCGAGGACGCCAAACGCAAAGTAGCGGAAGAAAAATTGCGGGTTGAAGCGGAGGCGAGAGAAGCCGCGATGGCCAGTGCGCGACAACGGGCGGTCAATGATTACGCCGCCAAAATTGGCGCGTTGATTCGTCAGCGCGCTAATATTCCGGAGTCGGTCATCGGCAGACCGATTGTTGAGGTGCAATTACTGTTACTGGTGCAAGGGGCGGTGCTGGACGCACAAATTGTGCGGCCATCCGGCAATCGGGCGTTTGACGACGCAGTTGAACGCGCCATCAATGGCATTCGCCAGTGGCCGGTACCGGACGACCCAACAATTTTTGGAACACGGCGCGAACTAATTTTGAGAATCGAACACGAACGATAGCCATGAACATAAAAATGAACGTCAAAATTTTCGCCACGCTGTTGACTGCCGTATTGGCCGGCTTTGTCGCCAGCGCCAATGCGCAGTTGACCATCGATGTCACCACCAGCGCCGGGCGGCAGATTCCGATCGCGGTGGTCGAATTTCGCGGCGAGGCCCAGGCACCGCAAAATTTGACACCAATCATCATCAACAACCTTGCCCGCACCGGCCTCTTTCGTCTGGTCACAACCGGTGCCATCAGTCAATTGCCAACCGAGCCTTCCGAAGTCAATTATGTTGATTGGTCGACCCGTTTGGCCGAAGCATTATTGATCGGCGGCATCACCTTGCAGCCAGATGGCAAATTTGAAATTCGTTATCGATTATTTGATGTCGCCAAACAAAATCAAATCGCTTCGGGCCAGATTATCGCCAGCGCCACACAATTTCGCGCCACGGCGCATCGCATTGCCGATGAAATTTACGAAAAATTGACGGGTGAGCGCGGCGTATTTTCAACAAAAATGGCCTACGTATTAAAACGCGGGCAACGGTTTGAATTGCAGGTTGCGGATGCCGATGGGTTTAATCCGCAAACCGTGCTGGCGTCGCTGGAGCCGATTGGTTCGCCCAAGTGGTCACCCGATGGCAGCAAACTCGCCTATGTCACGTTTGAATCGCGCAAATCTAACGTGGTTGTTCAGGATTTGATTACCGGTCAGCGTCGTGTGGTGGCAAATTTTCGCGGGGACAACTATGCACCATCGTGGTCACCGAACGGAGACGAACTGCTGGTGGCGTTGTCACGCGATGCTGTTTCGCAGATTTACGCAATCCCGGCGGTCGGGGGCGAGGCGCGTCGCCTGACGGAAAGCAATTCTATTGATAGTGGTCCAACCTATACACCCGATGGTAAAACGATTGTTTTCTTTTCCGATCGTTCCGGTGGACCACAACTCTATTCGATTCCCGCAAGTGGCGGGGCGGTGAAACGATTGACGTTTGAAGGAAACTACAACACCACGCCGCGTATTAGCCCGGACGGCAAACTGGCCGCGTTTGTCAGTCGTGAAGAAGGCAAACTGCGCATTGCAACGATTGAGCTTGCAACCGGTTTGATCAATGTATTAACTGACGGACCGCGCGACGACTCACCGAGTTTTTCTCCGAATGGGCGCACCATTTTGTTTGAGTCGAAAGTGGCCGGGCGTGGCAGCTTGGGTTCGGTTTCGGTGGATGGCCGGATTAAACAGCGGCTGACGTCGCAAAATGGGGACGTTCGTGAGCCGGCATGGGGGCCGTATGCCCGCCCGGCGGTCGGCCATTAGGGCGGAGGCCAGTCCGGCCGCAGGCACCATCATCACGTCGAATTTTGCAGCCGGATGATTTTGGTGTAAGGTGCAATAACGTCGATTGGG
>JANPNU010000049.1:0-2442 GCA_031427615.1 Burkholderiales bacterium | reverse complement strand
CAGATTTTCTCGCTTTTCAAGCAAATGGTGACCCCCTTTGCACCGAAAAGCGAGGAAATATGGACCGATTGGGTCATTTTGCAGCCGATTCACTTTAAGTCCGACAGGCTGCTAGACATCACAATCATCGTTTGGACAGTGATTTTAATGCCTGCCGAATACCATCAGCGACATTGCTGTCAGCCGGCAATTGTTTAACTGCAAGCAGCGCCTCTTTGTCGCTATAACCCAGACCAAGCAAGGCGTTTAACACATCCTCATTGGCGCTCGGCTTGGCAGCATCCGGTCCGCCAGCCGCCCCTACAGTCAGCCGCGGATCAACCTTAAATTTGTCTTTGAGTTCGAGCAATAGCCGCTCTGCCGTCTTTTTGCCGATGCCCGGAATATTGGTCAGGCGCCCGGTTTCCTGCATGGCCACCGCCGACGCCAAATCGTTCACGCTTAATCCGGACAAGACCGCCAACCCCACTTTTGGTCCGACCCCACTGACCTTTAATAAGGTACGAAATGCCGCCCGCTCGGCGTCGGTGGCAAAGCCATAGAGCAATTGTGCGTCTTCACGCACCACCATATGCGTGAACAATGAAACCTTTTCACCGATGCGTGGCAGTCCAAAAAACGTCGACATTGGCACAAAGACTTCGTAACCGACGCCATTGGCGTCGACCAATAATTGCGGCGGATTTTTTTCGAGCAACGTACCTGTAATTCGTCCGATCATTTCACCAATCTCCCGCCCTTAACCCGATAACCTCGGGTGGTCATACCACCCAGTTCGCCGCCATGAGCATGACAAATTGCGCACGCCAGCGCGTCGGCCGCATCGGTACTGGGATAACCCGCCAGCTTCAACAATCGTTTGACCATTTCCTGAACCTGTTCCTTTTCGGCGTGGCCATTACCCACCACTGCTTGTTTGACCTGCAATGCCGTGTATTCGGACACCGGCAAATCATGCAACAAAGCGCCACATATTGCCGCGCCACGCGCCTGGCCCAACAACAAGGTTGACTGCGGATTGATGTTTACAAACACCTTTTCAACGGCAACCTGCATCGGCGTGTACAGGCGAATCACTTCCTGTACCGAATTCAATATATTTTTCAGTCGATCCGGTAATTCGCCATCGGGGGATTTGATGCAGCCACTGGCCACGTAGCGGAGTCCGGTCGGTAATTTATCAATCACGCCGTACCCGGTGACACGTAAACCCGGATCAATGCCGAGAATTCTCATTCAATGACCCGCGCATAAATGCATGAATCCCGCACCGTGCCATCCGGTGCGCGCATGTTTTTGCGCAAAACACCCTCCAGCGTAAACCCGCACCGTTCGGCAACGGCGCAACTGCGCGCATTGCGCGGATCACTACATATTTCCAGACGTTTGGCGTCCATGTTTGTTTTGGCAAACTCAATCAGACCCAATACCGCTTCGGTGCAATACCCATGGCCGGCGCTTGACGACTGCAACCAATAACCGATTTCAAATTTTGGCAACGTCCAGTCAATATGATGAAAACCGCCCTTTCCAATCAGTTGGCCGCTGCATTTTTCAATCCACTGGAAATCCAGTTGCTCACGCAGACGCCATTTGTCCTCCACGGACGAAAAATATCCGCGCATGCTGTCGCGACTGGGCAGCGGGTGCGCCCATGGCATCCACGGACGCAACTGGGCAGCCGATGCCTCGGCCACGCGCGCGGTTTCTTCAAGGTCCGCAAACGTCGCGGCACGCAAAATCAGGCGCGCGGTTTCAAAACGAGTGGGAATGTCGCGTAACTTGCGTTGTTCGGCATGGGCGCGCTCCTGTTCCAACGCCGTCATGTGATGTCCTCGAGCACGACCGCCGTGCCAACAACGGTCACCATCACCATGCCTTTGCCACTGCCGTGGATGGTGTAATTGACGGCGGTGCCGATGATGGCGTTGGCACCGACCTGCTGTGCGCCTTGGGTCGCACCCCGCAACGCGTTGTCACGCACACCAGGCAAAACCTTGTGATAAGCGTCGGCAAATCCGGCTACCGGCTTATCGGACACCAGCGCCACCTCGGCACTGGCCTCGCCTGTGACCAGACCAAGGTAACGGGCAATGCGTTTGCCCTCAATATTTGCCGTCGTCGTAATCAGAATCGACATTGTGCCCTTTCGTGGATCGCGCGCGATTGTTTGCCGGTGGCCAGTGGGTTAACCTGCACCCTCGTCCATCACAGCCGACGAATACACTTCCTGTACGTCATCCAGCGCCTCAATGGCGTCGAGTAATTTTTGCATTTTGACGGCATCGTCACCCGTCAATTCGATTTCGTTGGTGGCTTTCATCGTGACCTCGCCAAATTCAGCCTTAAAGCCGGCCTTTTCCAACGCGGCCTTGATGGCAGCAAATTCGTACGGACCGGTTTCCACCTCAAACGAGCCGTCGTCATTGGCGGTCACGTCCT
>JANPNU010000048.1:0-1620 GCA_031427615.1 Burkholderiales bacterium | reverse complement strand
CTGCGCAGACAAAATCACTGCGACCAATAATTCAAACGGGTTCGAATATTGCAGGTCGGATTTGGGATGCGGATTCATTTCCTGCATGCGCCGAAAAAATTCATGGCGCGCATCTGGTTTCATGACAGTCGCCTCAGCCATTTTTTTCTGGCGCCAATGTAGGTTTGGCGGCGCGCTCCCTGGCATCCAGCATGGCGTCACGTTCACTCATATCCCGCTGCAAACGGAAATTATGAAAAATGAAACGGCTGCGGGCGACATCCGCATCAAACATCGCCGGATAACGCGTATCGTCCACCATGGTGATGCAATCAACCGGGCAGGCGGGAATACACAATTCACACGCCGTGCAATATTGCGGCAACACCGAATGCATAAATTTATTGGCGCCGATGATCGCGTCCGTTGGGCAGGGCTTTAAACATTTGGCGCAGCCGATACATTCGGCTTCATCAATGATCGCCACTCGATGCGGCACCTGTATGCCACATTCGCGATCAAGCGGCAGCAACGGTTGATTGAGTAGTTTCGCCAATTTGGCAATGCCCTCGTCGCCGCCGGGTGGACAACGATTAATCGGCGCACCGTCGTTGGCGATTGCTTCGGCATAAGGCAGACAACCCTGATAACCGCATTTGGTGCATTGGGTTTGCGGCAGCAGCGCATCAATTTTTTGGGCCAGGGTCAGCATGTGAATAACCGCGCCTCCACATCAAAACACGCACGGCCCAATTGGCGGGCGATGGCGGCATTACAAATTTGCCCGCCAAATAAATGTAAGCCATTGAAGAGGCCGGTGTCCTGTCGCAGTGCATTCGCAAAACCAAGTCCGGTGAGCGTGGCGACGAATGGCAGCACGGCGTTTGAAATGGCCTGACTCGCCGAGCGTGGCACCAGCGCAGGCATATTCGCCACACAATAATGCGTCACACCTTCGGCGACATAGGTGGGCGCTGAGTGGCAGGACTCACGACAGGTGTCGCTGATGCCACCACGATCAATGCCTATATCGATCAGCACACTGCCGGCGCCCATTGATGCCACGTTTGCGCGGCTTAATAATTTTTGATGGCTGCCAACCTGGCTATTGATTGCACCGATCACCACATCTGCGCCAGCCAGTGCAACCTTAATCGTCTCATCACTCATTGCCATCACCGCTGCAGTTGGGCCAAGTAATTTTTGCAATGCTGCCGAACGTGGACCGGGTCGGGAAATGACCGTGACCGTTGCGCCCATTTGTTGCGCCAATATTGCCGCTGCGCAACCGGACGACCCTGCGCCCAATACCACCACGCGTGCATCCGATATCAACAAACCACGTCCCCCCTGATGGGCGAGTAATAAATTGGCTGCAATCGGCATCGCAAGCTGTCCGGCGATGCGTGACATCGGCGCAAGAACAGGGTGATGGCCATTCGCGTCTGTCACCGCCTCGAATGCGATGGCCGAAACACGCCGTTCAATCAACTCCGCCGCCACGGCTGCATCGCGGTGTAACAACAAAAAACAAAACAACATGGAGTCGGGTCGTACCAACTGGACTTCATCGGCTTGAATCTCTTTGACCTTCACCACCAAGTCAACGTTGTAGGCTTCGGTGGCGGTGCGAACGATGGT
>JANPNU010000047.1:0-2545 GCA_031427615.1 Burkholderiales bacterium | reverse complement strand
AGATTCTTGCGCAGCGAATAAAAGGGGTCAGCGTCAATTATTTCGGCCTATCCTGCCTGCATGCCCAGTTGCCCCCGCATCCAGCTCAATCGGGTGTCTCTGGAGTTGTGAAACAAATGACCCCTTTAATTGAGGCAGACGGGTTGCTTGACGTGGTACGACACCCTAACAGCGGAAAATATCCGAACCAGCTCGTGTTCATTGTCGCTCTAGATGGTTATGTGCTTCTGGTGCCTTTTGTCGATGAACCAGAGTACTACTTTTTGAAAACCATCATCCCGAGCCGGAAGGCCACCCGCGATTACCTGTTGAGGAGAAGCCCTGATGAAACGCTTTGACAAATTCGAGCAAGACATGCTGAAGGCCTATGAGGGTGGCATCTTGAAGTCCATCTCGCCTACTAAAGCGGACCTTACCAAGTTTAAGGCGGCTGCATCGGCGACATTTATCAAAGAGCGACGCGTCAATATTCGGCTGTCGTCGCCAGATTTGATGGATATTCAGGCGCGCCCTTGGAGGAAGGGCTGCCGTATCAGACTTTCATCGCAAGCGTTCTGCACAAGTACGTCGCCGGGCGCCTTGTTGAGAAGCCTTCACGGCTAACACGGCGCTCAAGCGGACGCGTCACAAAGCGGCGCGTCGCTTAGCGCAAACGACTACAAGGGCTTCCCGCAAAGTCATGCAATCGTCTCCCGAGCAGTTTTTTACTGCGCGTTTTCACTCCCATTTATTCCAGACACGTCTGTTTGCAGACGCGGTGTTGTTGATTACATTCGACCAGGTGTAGGACTGCAAAACAGGTTAGTGACGACTTGGGCCCGATATGTATTTCCAATGTTGGTCGGCGTGCTCGGCAAAATCACAAAATACGAAGTTACGAAATATATTTTTTTGGTCAAGTGGACGCCGTGAGCCGTTGGTGGCAACGCGTAGCCGGGTGCGTGTCGGCGGCCCGCTCAGTCAGGCAGATCACCTTACACAAGCTCCTAACCTCAGTCGTTTTGCATTGAGGATTTTTTTGGATGCCAACGCAATGAATGATTGCCGTTTTCTATTTGCGCGCCTTGGCAAGCAAAATCAACGGAAGTCCGCCTGCCAATGCAGTTTGGACGCGGCATAATCGTGTCCGGCTCCCTCGTATTTGCCTTGCCAAATCGTAAGGGTGCTATGTTGTAAAACAATGCGCAGGTTTCGCAGAATGTATTTTTTTTGTTTTAAGGATTGCCATGCAACAAGTCATTGATTTTGTTATTGAGATCGACAAGCTCAAAACTGTCACGCGCAAGACGCGCGTGCTGGGTGAAGACCGTTATGAAAATTCGGCTGAGCACAGCTGGCAGATTGCATTGTTGGCGTCATCCCTGGCGCACTATGCGGTCACGCCGATTGACATCAATCGGGTCATTGGCATGTTGTTGGTGCATGACATTGGTGAGATTGATACCGGCGACACCATTGTTTATCAGGACGAAGGTTTGGCGGAGCGCAGGGCCGCCGAGCGTGTGGCGGTGATGCGAATTTTTGGATTATTGGCGGATGATCACGCCGCACGGTTTATGGCGTTGTGGCAGGAATTTGAGGATTGCAAAACGGACGAGGCGCGTTTTGCCAATGCTGCGGATCGTGCCATGCCGGTATTGCTCAATCTCGCGAATTCCGGCCAAAGCTGGCGCGAAAACGGCATCACCCACGCGCGGGTGATCGGCCGTATTGCCGCACCGATTCGGGATGGTTGTCCCGCGTTATGGGAATACTTGGAGGCGCGGCTGGCGGACGAACAAGCGAAGGGTTGGTTTGGGATAGGGGGATCCAGTTGAGGCGGTGCGCGCAGCCGTGCGTGTTTGACCTTGTATGTCGCAAAATTGAGTTTTCCAGCTTGCACACATCTGTCGGCATTGCCTTTGTCGGGGCGGTGGTCGGTGAATATCTGGGCAGTGCCAAGGGGTAGGTTATCTGATCCATCAGGCCGAAGGCTCGTTCGATATCAACACCGTGTTCGCGTTGCTGCTTGATTTCGCGGTGACGTTTGCTGAGAACAAGCTACTGAAATGGCGACCGCAACAGGCGGAGACGGAGACGACCTGAGCAGGGCGCGCGACGACGTGTGCCGTTACTTTTCGGTGCTGGCGATAGCAGCAATCTCACCGATCACGAAATACATATCAATTGCGCCCTTGCCCTTGGCGTCGATTTTGCCGCGATACTCTGCGGCAAATTCGTGTTGCACGAGGTCGTAGGTGTAGGCGGAAATATTGACACGGCCAATTTCGCCGGCAGTTTCCAGTCGCGCCGCCAGATTGACCGTATCGCCCCAGATGTCGAAAGCGTATTTGCGCTTGCCTACCACGCCGGCCACCACTGGGCCCGAGTGCACACCGATGCGCACCGCCCATTTGAAGGCAGATGTTTTGTTGCGCTCTTCTATGTATCTCACCATCTGCAAACCGGCGCGGACACAGCGCTGTGCATGATCGGCGCAAGGTTTTGGCAAGCCCGAAGCGGCCATGTAGGCATCACCGATGGTCTTGATCTTCTCAACACCACA
>JANPNU010000046.1:0-1825 GCA_031427615.1 Burkholderiales bacterium | reverse complement strand
CGCTCAACAACGACGCGCCCGACTACGCCAGACTGGCGTCGCGGCTGCGCAACCTGGCCGACATCATGCTCACCGATGTCGCCAATTGGCGCACTACCTACCAGGCGCGGCCGCTGGCGCTGCCGGGGTAATGCGGGCGCGATGAATCGCGCCCCTACGAAATGGTAGCCAAAATCTCTTTCGCAATCACCGCCCCATCTGAATTCGGCGCGATTTTGATGAGCGCGTCGAGTTTTTGTTTGGCTTCTGGTATGCGGTTTTGTTTGATGAGCAATCGCGCCGCGGCGTTGTAATTGAGGCCACACTTGGGCACAGCGGCGATGCCTTTTTCGAAAGTTGTCAGCGCGTTCACTACATCGCCCTTAGTGGCGTACATTTGGCCAAACCCCTCCCACAATTTGCAGTTCTTCGGATAGCGCGTGAGGCCGTCATTGTAAATCCTGATCGCCACGTCATAACGCTCCAGTCCGGCTTGTATGTCGGCAAACCTCAGGAACTCCCGCTCTTCGCGCAACGGCGTAATCGCATGGACTGTCCGGAAGGCGGCATCTGCTTTTGCATACTCTTTCTTGGAGTAGTGAATGATTCCTTCGAGAATCTCTTGTCCCGTCGATGATATGGCAACGCCGGACTGAATGGCGACCAGTCGCCCGCGCTCGTTCGTCACCCGCGCCTCTTCGTACGCCCCCTTTTCAATAAGCACATTCGTCAAATTGGCAAAGACGAACCAGTCGTTTACACCGTTGGCAATCGCGGTACGAAACATCTTGATGGCCTCATCCCGGTAGCGCCCTTCAGGGCGATTCATCTGCACGATACCCAAGGCATTCAACGGGCCGCGTGCATCGGGATGCAAGATGGCGTTTTTCTCGACCAACGCCACCGCACGCGTCTCTTCAAACTCGCATTGCGCGATGTAAATAGCCTCGGTACCCGCGGTAAAAGTTGCATCGTAGTACGGAGACGCTTTCGCATCACGTAGTGCCTGCCCGGCTGTTGGGCAATCACCCGTATTAGTCGCGCCTGCGATGCGTCGTCGCATTGCCAGCGCCTTAACGGTCTCCGGCAAACGCATGCCCTGTGCCTGCTTGTACAGCGCCGAGGCTTCCGTATAGTTTCGCAGCGAACTTTGCGCGTTCGCGGCGTTGATCACCGCGACCCCATTGGTGCTATCAAGCGTCATCGCCTCGGCGAACGCAACCTTCGCTTCGCTGATCTTGCCTTGCCGCTGCAGGGCGCTGCCATAGGCGTCATACGCCACCGACATCACTGCATCACTTGGTCGACTGGTCGCGCTACGCATTTTGACAATGTGCTTCGACAGCGCCACCAGATCCTCTGGTGTTTTAGCTTGTGCGCCAAGGTAGCCCGCCAGCACCGCTGGCTGCGTGACATCGAGAACACCGTTGGCGAGCTCTCCCACCAATGTTTCCCACTGCGCGAATTTGCCTTTCACCACCGTCGGCGCTTTACCCGCGACACGCACTTTCATGGTTGCGTCATCACCATCGAGAATGATCTCGCCATCTACCGCGATTTCGTTGCCCGTCATGTAACGCAAGTAGCGAAACACCGATTGCAGCGTGAACTTGGCCTCAGGGATTGCCACATCCGAGCGGTTCTCCGTCCATGCGCCTTTGAGCTCGCCCTTATCCAGTGTGGTGACCAAATCACGGCGTTTGATGAGTTCATCGAACAAAGCCTTTGCGACAACTTGACCCGTAATGCCACGCTCGGCCAATTTTTCCGGGACGTCGAAAGCGGCGACGGTGAGCGTTTGACGATAGGCTTCGCGGTAACACGCCACCACCGTGATCACCACAAC
>JANPNU010000045.1:0-2165 GCA_031427615.1 Burkholderiales bacterium | reverse complement strand
ATCAGTGACGGTGTGCCCATTTTCAGAATTGGTAGAACGGCCATATATTTTCCATCGTGAAGTTCGTGATTAAACCCAGCCGCGCACCGATGCCGGCATCGCCGCATGCAAGGTCAAGGCATGTGCCAATATCAACTTAACTTTTTCCATGCCGCCTTTAAGCACGACCTCGGCGTCCTCAAGCTTGATTTCTTTGGCAGACGAACCCAGACCGGCAGCATGGTTCATCGATAACGCAAGAGTCGCGTACGACAAGCACTGCTCGCGCGCCAGTGCCGCCTCCGGCATGGTGGTCATGCCGATCATGGCACAGCCGTCATTTGCCAATCGCAGTACTTCGGCACGGGTCTCCAAGCGCGGGCCCTGGGTGACACCAATGGCGCCCCCTTCAACAATTTCAATCGACGCAGCGTTACCCGCCGCCAACAATAACAAGCGCGCAAGATTGCAAAATGGCTCGGTAAAATCGATGTGGGTCACCGGCGCATCACTGTCAAAAAAAGTATGTTTGCGACCATAAGTGTAATCAATGATCTGGTCCGGCACACACAACGTTCCCGGCCCCATGTTGGCAGCCACACCACCAACCGCATTCACCGCCAGCACCCGAGTTACGCCGACCGATTTCATCGCCCATATATTGGCGCGATAGTTCACCTCATGCGGTGGCAAGGTATGACCATAACCATGTCGCGCCAGAAATATGACTTCTGCTTGACCAATATGGCCGTAGGTCAAAGGGCCCGAGGGATCGCCATAGGGCGTGCGCACGACTTCCCGTCTGGAAATTTCGAGATTGGGCAAACTCGTCAAACCCGTGCCACCAATGATTGCTAACAATTTACACTCCAGTTCGAAAGTCCATAACAGACGGCCAATTCAACGGTTTTTTGCCGTGATGACCGCTCTGAATGCGATGTTTGTCGATCATGGGGCCGCCCCGCAGATCAACCGTCGGCCTGCAAAGACAAACTTATTTGCCGGTGATGGCGCGAATTTCGCCCAGATTTCGCCACGCACCGGACACGTCCATTCCGTATCCAAACA
Source organism: Burkholderiales bacterium (assembly GCA_031427615.1). Classification (GTDB taxonomy): domain Bacteria; phylum Pseudomonadota; class Gammaproteobacteria; order Burkholderiales; family Usitatibacteraceae; genus UKL13-2. Next base: position 1,118 of record JANPNU010000045.1, on the reverse strand, counting down.
CAAAACGATTTGGCACGGTCAGGCCGACATAGTCCGCCCTTAATGGCTTTTTAGCATTGATTTGATCGCCGTAGTCTTTTACGCAAAACACCGCACACGCCACACTCAGGGCGCCGGTGCGTTTTACCAAATCCACAATCGCCGCCAGCGTAATGCCTTCGTCAAGAATGTCATCCAGAATCAATACATGGCGTCCGGCGATATTGTCGCGTGGTGCCACCCGACAGGTCAGCTCTGAACCAACCTTGGCGTTGCCGTAACGCGATGCCTGCACAATATCAAAATCGCAGGCAATGGTGAGCTGCGGCAGCAATTGGCCGGTAAACACCACCGCCCCCCCCATCACCGAAAGAATCAAAGGGTACCGATCTTGATAGTCGCGGCTGATTTCCACGGCCATGCGCGAAGTAGCGGCATCAACCTCGGCCTTGTTAAACAACAAATCTGAATTGGCGGTGATGGCATTGGCTTCGTCGAGTGTCATGATGATGTCTTGTTTAAAAGAAATGGCTATAGGTTGCCAATAATAAAACCACGGATTGTTATTATTTGCTGAAGATTATTCCGCAGGCCAGGCAGCGGAAAACGCTTACATTTTGATTGATTTCAGGTAGCGAGTAAATGCGTCGCCGACTTCATCGTGTTTCATTCCGAGCGCCATGGTCGCCTGCAAATAACCAAGTTTTGAGCCACAATCATATCGTGTCCCGTCAAACTGGTAGGCAAACACGTTTTCCTTTTTCAACAACGACGCAATGCCGTCGGTGAGTTGAATCTCCTTGCCCACGCCTTGCTGAATTTTTTCGAGTTCACGAAAAATTGCCGGGGTCAGAATATAGCGGCCGACCACGCTCAGGGTTGAGGGTGCATTTTCAGGTTTTGGTTTTTCAACAATGGCCGACATTTTTGAAATCCGTTCACCGGCTTTTTTGGAAATTAATTTCGAGGCGACAATTCCGTACGAAGACACTTCACTTTTCAACACTTCCACGCAGCCGATTACTGACGACTGATGGATTGCGTATTGCGCAACCATTTGTTTCATCACCGGCACATTGGCATCAATCAAATCGTCGGCCAATATCACGGCAAACGACTCGTCACCCACCAGATGTTTG
>JANPNU010000044.1:0-2582 GCA_031427615.1 Burkholderiales bacterium | reverse complement strand
GCGCTACGGGAGTGATTGCACGTTTTTGCGACTCCCTGGCGGCGTTGCTCCTCCTAGCAGGATGTAGCCTGCTTCGTCGTCGCGCCTTGCCAGAAAGCCGCAAAAACGCACACTCACACCCGTCCAACTGAGGAATCTAGGTTAAACAAAATGTCGCAACCGACCATTTTTATCGACGGCGAGCATGGCACCACGGGTTTGTTAATCCGTGAGCTGCTGCTGGCGCGTGGTGACATCGAGGTGGTCAGTATTGCGACGGAGAAACGCAAAGATTTGGACGAACGCAAACGGCTGCTGAACGCCGTTGATTTGGCCGTTTTGTGTTTGCCCGATGATGCGGCGCGTGAATCGGTGGCGATGATAGACAATGCCAACACGCGCGTGCTCGATGCGTCGAGTGCGCATCGGATATTGCCTGATTGGACGTTTGGATTTGCCGAGATGGATCGTCATCAGACGCAACACATCCGTCAATCGCGGCGGGTCGCCAACCCGGGCTGTTGGTCAACCTGTTTTATTGCGCTGCTCCGACCGTTGATTGATGCCAGTCTGATTGCGGTTGATTTTCCGATTACAACGTGGGGCGTGTCCGGTTATTCCGGTGGCGGGCGGCAAATGATTGCAGACTTTGAGGCATCGACCAATCAAACCAAATTTATTGCCTATGGCTTGTCGTTGGCACACAAACATTTGCCAGAAATGCAGAAGTACACCGGTTTGATTCGTGCACCGCTGTTTACGCCATCGGTGGGTAATTTTCGTCAGGGCATGTTGGTGCAGGTGCCATTGAATTGCTGGGCCTTGCCAAAAAAAGTGAATGGACAGTTATTGCGAGACACACTCGCCGCCCCATTACGCAGGCTGTCCATTTGTTGATGTCAAACCGTACGCCAGTCAGCCGCCGGCAGAAATCAATCCCGAGGCGCTGAACAACACCAATATGCTTGAGTTGTTTGTTGTTGATAACCCAAAGGTCGAGCAGGCAATATTGCTGGCTCGGCTCGATAATCTCGGCAAGGGTGCCGGCCGCGCCGCGCTGCAAAATATTGAATTGATGTTGGGCCTGGCCAGCTGATCACATCGGCGGCGAAGTGTTTACGTAAGAACGAAACACGATCATCGGCGCGCTGTTTCGGCGGGAATTGCCTTAAACCGGTTGGCTATAGCCATATTTCAATTCTTAAATGTGGTGATCACCGGCGTGTGATCGGATGGCCGCTCGAGTTTGCGGGGCGCAACATCAATCACCGCGCTGGTTGTGGCCGCAGCCAAATTTTTGGTTAACAAAATGTGATCAATACGCATGCCAAGATTGCGTCTGAACCCATGCATACGATAGTCCCACCAGGTAAAACTTTTTTCAGGTTGCTCAATCATCCGAAAACTGTCTGTTAAGCCGAGATCAATCAAGCCAAAAAAATGCGCACGTTCGGCATCGGTACACAATACCTGCCCCGCCCACGCCGCCGGATCATAGGTGTCGCGATCCTCGGGCGCAATGTTGTAATCCCCCAATAACGCCACGTCACCAAAGGTCGCAATTTCACGCGTCATATAAGTGCGTAATGCCGTCAGCCACGCCAATTTGTATTGATATTTGTCCGAGTCCACACTCTGGCCATTCACAATGTAGACGTTTACGATTCGTACCCCATTTATGGTTGCGGCAATCACGCGTTTTTGCGGGTCGTCATAACCCGGCATGTCACGGCTGACATCCTCCGGTTTGGCGCGCGACAGAATCGCCACACCGTTGTAGGTTTTTTGCCCGTTGAAAACCGCAAAGTAGCCTGCGTCTTCAATCGCCGCAAGTGGAAATTTACTGTCTTCGAGTTTGAGTTCTTGCAAACACAACACGTCGACGGGTGAGGTTTTTAACCATTCAACAACGTGTGGCAGGCGTACATTCAAGGAGTTGATGTTCCAGGTGGCAATGTTCATAAACCGACCTTATGCCGCGAGTTTCATGCCGTTGTGGCGTAACAGGTGCGAAATTTCCGGTGCCCTGCCGCGAAAGGCGATAAACGATTCCATCGCCCCGCGGCTGCCGCCGCGCGCCAACACCTCGCGGCGAAAACGATTCCCGGTTTCACGGTTCAGCACGCCCTCTTCTTCAAACGCGGCATAGGCATCAGCCGACAGCACTTCCGCCCATTTGTAGCTGTAATATCCGGCCGCATAACCGCCGCCAAAAATATGCGCAAAGGCATGGGGCATACGATTGAAATCTGGATAGGGCACCACCGCAATCGCCGCGCGTACACGTGTCGCCAAGTCGAGAATATTGTCTTGATCAAAATCAAAATCAGTATGGGCATGCATATCCAGCGTGGCAAATTCGAGTTGCCGCACAAACCCCATGCCGCTTTGAAAATTTTTGGCGGCAATCATTTTGTCGAACAATTCGCGTGGTAAGGGCGCACCCGTTTCAACATGGGCGGTCATGTGCCGCAACACATCCCACTCCCAGCAAAAATTTTCCATAAATTGTGAGGGCAGTTCAACCGCATCCCATTCCACCCCGCTAATGCCCGACACGGCCAACTCGTCCACCTCGGTTAATAGTTGGTGCAGGCCATGGC
>JANPNU010000043.1:0-1818 GCA_031427615.1 Burkholderiales bacterium | reverse complement strand
ATGAAGCGATCATCTTCCGCCACCAGGATGGCACGCTTCAAATGGCTTGAGATGTTGCCGTAATCCACCCATTTGTATTTGAGTTTTGCGCTCGGCGCTTTTTCACGGATGACTGCCAACCGCGCATCCATGAACGCAGTTGAGGTTGGGTTGTGATCCACCCACCACCAAAGCTTTAGCGCCACATAGACCTGAAAAGCGAGAAACGCGGCAAAAATCAAGCCGAGTATCACGATGAGGGTTCGCAGGGCCCAGCGAATCACCGCGTGCTTTGCCGCATGAGATTGAGAATCGAACTGGTAGCAGGGCGTACACCGCGCCAGACGAAAAACGCCTCCGCCGCCTGCTCTACCAGCATGCCCAATCCGTCTGCGGTTCGGGCACCCGCGCTGGCTGCCAGCGCAAGAAATGGCGTCTGGCCTTTCCCGTACATCATGTCGTATGCAAGCGCATTTTGTTCGAAGCAGGACATGGGTACCAGCGGCAGGCTCGCCGTCAGGCTTGCCGAGGTCGCATTAATCAGTACATCGAAGCGCCGTGACGGCAACTCAGAGAGTCCGATGGTGAAAAACACATTCCTGGCGTTGAACTCGTCCACGATTGCTTGCGCTTTACTGGGCGTACGGTTGGTGATGACTAGCGTTGCCGGCTGGAAATCCAGCAACGCGCCGATCACTGCGCGCGCAGCACCACCTGCACCAACAAGCAATATCCGGGCGCCAAGCAAGGGTTGGCCAATGTTGCTGACGATATCTCGACACAGGCCGACGCCGTCGGTGTTGTCTCCAACGATTTCGGTTGCATCGAAGCGCAACGTGTTCACGGATCGTCCGCGTTCGGCGCGCGCGGTGCGTGTGCTCGCGTAATCGAACGCTTCCAGCTTGAAAGGTAGCGTGACATTAGCGCCCGATGCACCACTGATTCGGAACGCGTCAACCGTTGCTGCGAATCCCGTCGCTGGCGCCAACAGTCGTTCATATTGCAGGTCTGCACCGCATTCGCGCGCGAACAGGGCGTGGATTTCTGGCGACCTGGAGTGCGCGACAGGGTTACCGACGACGGCATAGCGATCAGTCATAGTGATATGTGCACCTCGGTGAAGCCGTCAACGCCCGCGTTTTTGCTATCAGTCGAGTGAAGTTATGTATCATGATGAATCCCTTAGAAGCGCCCGCCCTTTATTGGTGCGTTACTACGTTTGTCGCACCAATAAAGGGTGTTTTTGCCGCATTGAACTCATAATTCCACTATTTATCAATTGCTTAGTGGGCACTTTTTAGTGGCATGCTTTCTGCTATTTTTATATTCACCCGAAATTCAACACCACCACATTTAGCATCTTAATCAGGAGAACACCATGGTCGTCGCAGAAGTACTAAAAATGGTAAAGGAAAACGAGATCAAGTTTATTGATTTCCGTTTTACCGATACCAAGGGCAAAGAGCAACACGTATCCGTGCCGGTCAAGGCATTCGGTGAAGAGAAATTCACTGAAGGTCATGCGTTTGATGGTTCCTCGATCGCCGGCTGGAAAGGCATTGAAGCGTCCGACATGATACTTATGCCGGACCCTGACTCGGCTTTTATCGATCCCTTTTACGATGAACCCACATTGGTGCTGTCCTGCGACGTTATTGAGCCATCAACCGGGAAGGGTTACGACCGCGATCCGCGTTCGCTCGGGCGGCGTGCTGAGGCATATCTGAAGGCGAGTGGCATCGGCGACGTCGCTTATTTCGGTCCCGAGCCTGAATTTTTCATCTTCGACGCGGTGGAATGGTCCGACAACATGTCGGGTAGCTCGTGCAAGATTTATTC
>JANPNU010000042.1:0-1546 GCA_031427615.1 Burkholderiales bacterium | reverse complement strand
GCAATTACATCAACTACGGCGTGCGTGAATTCGGCATGACCGCCATTGTCAATGGTCTGGCATTGCACGGCGGCTTCATTGGCTACCACGGCACCTTCCTCACCTTCAGCGACTACTCGCGCAATGCACTGCGCATGGCCGCGCTGATGAAAATCCGCAACATCGCGGTGTTCACCCACGACTCCATCGGCCTCGGCGAAGACGGCCCCACCCACCAGGCGGTAGAGCATGTGGCCTCATTGCGTCTGATCCCGAACATGGATGTGTGGCGGCCGTGTGATACCACCGAAGCTGCCGTCGCCTGGGGCAGCGCGCTGGCACGCCACAACGGCCCGACCTGCCTGATTTACTCGCGGCAAAATTCGCCATTCCAAATTCGCAATGCCGCCACCGTCGAAAACATCGCGCGCGGCGGCTATGTGTTGTCAAAGGAAGCGGGAGCATTGTTCGCCGTCATCATCGCCACCGGCACCGAAGTGTCGCTCGCCATCGAGGCCCAAAAGGCTCTCGACGCTGAAGGCATTTATGTGCGTGTGGTGTCGATGCCGTCAACTTATCAATTCGACAAACAAACCCCGGAATACAAAAATGACGTGCTGCCGATTGGTGCACCGCGCGTGGCGATAGAGGCCGGGGTGACCGATACTTGGCGCAAATATGTGGGGCTGGATGGCGCGGTGATTGGCATCGACACCTTCGGCGAATCTGCGCCGGCGGGGGTGCTGTACAAATATTTTGGCATTACGACAGAGGCGTTGATCAAGGCGGTGAAGGGGGTTTTGTAAGCAGAAATGGCACGAGGGCGGGTTGTCCGCTGTCCAGACCGCCCCCGCATGGGTCTATTGATCGCGCAGCGAATTGTTAGTGTGTTGAACTCGGTGGCGCGACAGATAAACGCTATTCGTTAAGGTGCACCAGAAGGAAACGCTCATGCTCTCTGAAGACACGAAAAAAACGATTGACGCCCTGCCAAAAGATGAGCTGGTGCAAGAGATCAACAAGAAGAATCGGTCGCGGTTCCAAGGCGATAAATACGCGTACCTTCAAACACGCCTCGCGGGCATAGAACAGCAGGAGCAACAAGAACAACGGCAAGAAGATGTAACACATAAGAAAGAAGAACTGTCTCTTGCCAGTGAGGCAAACCAGTTAAGCCAAAAGGCAAACAAACTCAGTAGAATCGCAATAGCTGTTTCTATCATCGCGGCACTGATCGCAATCGGTGCACTGATTATTGATGTTTGGTCAAATGGCAACAGCGCACCCTAACATTGCGTTCGAGAGGGACGCGCCAAAAGCGGCGCGCCCCTCAACTCTACGTTGGGCCTTCTTGGCTGCACCGGAGTAGAATGTCGCACATTGTCAACCCAGTCGGAGACGCAATATGAATTTCACCATTCAACATGAGCAGGAGGACGATGGTCGCTGGTTGGCAGAAGTGCCGGAGTTGCCGGGTGTGCTTGCATATGGCTTAACCCCTCAAGAAGCGATGGCTAAAACCGAGGTGCTGGCTCTGCGCGTAATTGCCGAGCGCCTTGAGCATGGC
>JANPNU010000041.1:0-8154 GCA_031427615.1 Burkholderiales bacterium | reverse complement strand
GTGGCGGGAGAGCGCGGTCCATGAGCCGAGGTCGTCCCAGTCGAAATCGCCCGCCGCCACGACCACGTTCTGCGCCTTCTCCAACCTCACGCGCATCGGGTGAATATGTAAGCGGCTCGTTTGCCCATGCCAACACCGGCGTAATACGATAGCCGGTGCCGGTGGTGTAATGCGGCAAGGGTCCGACAATTTCAATCTGGCCGGCATTGATACCGGTCTCTTCGACTGTTTCCCGCAACGCCGTAGCCGCGGCATCACGATCATTGGGCTCGACCCGGCCTCCTGGAAAACTGATTTGTCCGGCGTGTTCGGTCAGGTGTGCAGTGCGTTGTGTAAACACGAGGGTGGGGGAAGGGTGATTCACCACCAGTACCAAAACCGCCGCCTCTTTCAACGGTTGATCGCGCGGTATAAACGAAAGTGTTTCGCCGTCATCGGCAAATCGTCCAGCGCCGCTGGCAACGACCGCATCCCCCGCACCCAGCCACGACCGCAACCGGTCTGGGCTGAATGGATTGGTAAGGGTCTCGTTATACTTCATGCTGATTGTCCGACGATGGTTCGTTTTTCAATTATAAAGAGTGATTGTTACCCGGAGGTTGTGACCGCCATGATTGTTTATGACTATTTCCGCTCTTCTGCGTCTTTTCGTTTGCGTATCGCCCTCAATTTGAAAGGGTTGACGCCGGAACTGCGCAACGTTCATCTTGGCAAAGGTGAACAAAAATTGGCCGAATATAAGGCGGTCAACCCGCAGGGCCTGGTGCCCTACCTGATTGACGGCGATTTTCGCTTATCGCAATCCCTGGCGATTATTGAATATTTGGATGACAAACATCCACAACCGCCATTGATGCCAACCAATATTGAAGAACGTGCGCTTGTCCGACAAATCGCGCAAATGATTGCCTGCGATATTCACCCGCTTAATAATTCCCGGGTCTTGGCCTATCTGACTGACCAATTAAAAGTCAGTGATGCGGTCAAAACGACGTGGTATTGCGGCTGGATTCACGACGGCTTTACCGCCATCGAGGCGCATCTGCAGGCGCGACCGATGCAGTCCAAATTTTGTGTGGGCAACACCCCCACCCTGGCGGATATTTGTTTAATTCCCCAAGTGACCAACGCCAATCGTTTTGCTTGTTCACTCGAACCTTTCCCGACCATCATGGGTATTTATGATCGGGCGATGCAATTGCCCGCGTTTGACTTAGCCCAACCGTCCAAACAAGCTGCGACCTGATCTTAATTGTCCACTGTTGCAACACGCGTTGAATCCGCCCGGCAGGCGTCGCATCGATTGGGTCAATGATGGTTCAATGTTTAAGACTCGATGGCATGCCGACCATCACATACGATCTGACATCGGCATTTGATTTGGCAAGCGCGCCGGCTTCCGCTTCCCAGTGCGCCGCCAAACATCGGCATAACCGACGAAAATTTTCATCGAGTGACTTGAGAGCACCGAGCCATTCCAGATTTTCCGCAATACGCGTCAAATAAATTTGGCAACCGGACTGCATGGTGCAACTCATCATACAAAGTGTTGCCCCCAACACCGCCTGCGGATCGGTACCCTCCGCACCTTCTATATCCAGATAGTCCATCTTGTTCGCTCCGTTTCCATGATGCATGGCAAATCGGCCATGCATCAAATGATGAATAATTCTCATGTGCGAAAACGTCAAGAAATTTATAAACTCTAGCATTGGAGCAGCTTTTCCAGTATTTATGGCTGGAAACGCATGTCTATCAACGATTTTGTGTTTTTGATAGCGTGTAATAGCCTCATCGCGCACCTAACCGTTAAACATGGAGCAGCAGACTCAGCGCGCATGGGCACTAACTTCAGTCCTCGCAAATTTAATCCTGTCATTCCGAACGGTTTTTCGTGAGAAATCTGATTGATTGACGGATAAACGAACGTTACAAAGGATGAGGCGGGTGAGATTGCTCGTCGCCAAAAACAAATACCCGCTCCGTCAGAATGACAGTGGTTTTTAGCGCGCACTATTTCGGCTTGTAAGCCGCCACCGCTTTTGCCAAATCCTGATACTCCTCACACGTTTTGCCACAAAGTTTCTCCAACTTTTCCAGATGAAATTTTGCTTTCTCCGGCTGATTCACTTTTATGTAGGCCATGCCAATGTATTCATGCGCGCCGCGATGATTCGGGCTCAATTTCAATGCAATGTGGTAATGCCGAAATGAATCATCCATTTTTCCGGTCCAACGATACGCATAACCAAGATAGTTGTGGGCATCGGCACTTTCTGCATTTTTTGCAACCACCTTTTTGAAGTGTTCAATGGCGTCATTCCACTTTTTTGCTGCAATGGCTTTTTTCCCCGCAACAAAACTTTTGTCCTCGGCATTCTCAGCCGGAGTGGAATCAAAATCGGCCGCCAAGCCAATTTTTGGCATAAAAACAATCAGCACAGCACAAAACAAAAAAACCAAATAATGGCGGGCCATAATGTTCTCCATACATGGAATGACAATCGATTTGCCGACGCCGTTGATGCTACGCCTTTTCATTTCGCCGCACCACCACGTTTGAACACATCCGCACCACTTACCCATAGAGGACCAGCATGAAAGCTGTCTTGTGCAAATCATTTGGACCACCCGACTCACTGGTGATTGAGGACGTCGCGCCGCTGAATGCGGGCGCGGGCGAAGTGGTCATTGATGTCAAAGCCTGTGGCGTAAATTTTCCCGACACACTCATCATTCAGGGCAAATATCAATTCCGCCCGACCATGCCGTTTTCACCAGGTGGTGAAGTGGCCGGCATCGTCAAATCAATTGGCGAAGGTGTCACCAACGTCGCCGTGGGCGATGCAGTGATTGCCTTCACCGGATGGGGCGGTTTCGCCGAAGAAGCAAAATGTTTCGCCTTGCAAGTGATGCCAATGCCACCGGACACGCCATTTCCACTTGCCGCATCGTTTGTATTGACTTACGGCACGTCCTATCACGCACTCAAAGATCGCGCCAATCTGCAACCGGGCGAAACCCTATTGGTGCTTGGTGCCGCAGGCGGGGTTGGGCTGGCGGCGTGTGAAATTGGCAAAGCCATGGGTGCCCGCGTGATTGCTGCCGCATCGAGTGACAACAAGCTGGCGATTTGCAAACAACACGGTGCTGATGAGACCATTAACTACAGCAACGGTAATTTACGTGAACAAATCGACGCTCTGGTTGGCAGACGCGGCGTCGATGTGGTGATTGACCCGGTTGGTGGTGCATACACCGAGCCTGCGTTTCGGGCCATGGCATGGAAGGGGCGGCACCTGGTCATCGGTTTTGCCGCAGGCGACATCCCAAAAATTTCCATCAATCTAACGCTGCTCAAAGGCGCATCCATCATGGGTGTGTTCTGGGGTTCGTTTGTAAAAAACGAGCCGATGATCCATACAAAAAATATGCAAGAACTGATGGCGCTGCTCAAACAAAGAAAATTGAATCCATTGATCTCCGCAACCTATCCGCTGGCGCGTGCTGCCGACGCCCTGAACGATCTGATGCAGCGTCGGGCGGTCGGCAAAATTGTGCTGGTTACTTCGTAGCCGTCAACGCTGCGGCCGGGGCAACCGCACCCTGCGGCGCCGTCCGAACCGCAATCGGCACGTTACAAAGCTCGACATGACCGGCGGGCACTTTGAACCAGTCGCCGGCACGATTACGCAATGCTTCAACCGCGTTCTTGAACAGCGCCGTATCGGTGCGAATCACTTCAAGATTGGTGCGCGCTGCTTTCGGCACATCGGCTGCAATCTTGACTGACTTGATCGGCACAAATTCACTTGGTTTGTCATAAAATCCGAGCGCCTTGGTACCGCGTGGCAAGCTCGATAACAACGACATTCCTTGCAATACCCGACCCACCAGCGTGATATTTTTATCCAGATGACGCGGCGCGTGGCCGGTCACCACATAAAGTGAGGCACCGCTGCCGGAGTCGGGCGCATTACCCCGACCCACGCCCAGCGCGCCGTAACAATGCGCCAACCAAACTTGCGACGTTTTTGGATCGCGCCCGGCATAAAAACCGCTGGCAAAACCAACCTGCGGCGCGTAGCCATCAATATCCGGCAAGGGGTCAAATGCGAACCGTCCAAACTCCGCAGCGGTCAGGGTGCGGGTGAATTCGGGCGGCAATTTTGACTTGGCGTTTTTGAACGGCCGTGGATTTTTTTCATCGCTATCGCCCCATTGCACCACGTAATTGTCCTGCGAACGGATGATGGCCAGGCCGTCAAAATAACCCTCACGAATCAGGGACCGAATATTGCCAACATGATGTGGCGAAAATTGTGGTGCCAATTCCAACACCACCCGTCCACTCACAAGCTCCAAGTACACGGTGTTTTCCGCGTCAGGCACACGCCAATCAGACGGTGCCGCGGTGGCAACAATTTCGGTATAACTTTTATAGAGCTGAATAGCCGTTTTTGCCGGACCATCCGCCACCGCCCATGACCATGACCATGAGCCGCACAAAAACGCAGCAACCAACACGCGCGCAACGCTTTTGCCATTAAAACTTGCCCGTGATTCATTTGCCAAATCTGTCATGACCATTCCCCCTGTAATGCGACCCGTCCATCGGTAACTGATCGCGTATTGTGAACGAAAGTGCCGCACATCTTCAGAAACGCGGTTCAGCTTTTTGCCCCCCCGGCGCAACGCCAGCCCGCCCGACTTATAATCGCTCGGCGTCGTCAACCCAACCAATGCGTCCGCCGCGCCTTTGTTCACCTTCCCGCTCCCCCACCTTCAACGGCCAACAAAAACCATGTTTGAATTCTCGCCCGAATCCGGCCTCTGGGGCCTGTTTGCCTCCGCCTTCATTTCCGCCACGCTGCTGCCCGGCTCCTCCGAAGTCGTGCTGATCGGCCTGCTCGCCAAATATCCCGATCTGCTGTGGACTGCCATCGCGGTTGCTACCGTCGGCAACACCTGCGGCGGCGTCACCTCGTATTGGCTCGGCCGCCTGCTGCCCAACCGCGCTGAAGGGCGTGCCATCGAATGGCTGAATAAATACGGCCTCTGGTCACTGCTGTTTAGCTGGGTACCACTGTTTGGTGACGCGCTGTGTGTAGCGGCGGGCTGGATGCGATTTAATTTTTGGGCGTGTATGGCGTTGTTCGCGATTGGCAAATTGTTCCGCTATTTGCTGGTGGCCGGTGGCGCGACGTGGTTTTTTGCCACTGTGTGGCCGTGGCTGAAGGTGACGTTTGGCTGGTGAATTCAACAACGCAAATTCCGAGAGCATTGCTTTGCATGATGTCAATTCAGTTGGGTGGGCACCCCCGGCAGGAAGTAAGCCGGGGGTGCCCACGCCCCACCGACCACAAACTTGGACGTGGGCACGCCGCCAACGGCTTTTCCCACCCTTGCTGTGGAGGACGACCGTGTTGCCTATGGTGAATTGCGCCTGCGGAGTTTGGCGTGGTTCAAGGGTCGTGTGGTCTTTCTGGTTTGGACTGAACGGGACGAAGATGCCCACATTATTTCCTGTCGATACGGTGATAAACATGAAACCAAAGCGTACTTCAAAACCATCGGCTGTTAGTTTTGGCAAAGCCCAAATTGCGGCGGCCATTGCGGCTGCACCGCTGCGCGTGGAAGATGCCGATTGCCCCTATGATCCAAACGATGCCACTGCGGTTGCAAAATTTTGGGCAAAGGGAAAAATCAGATTGCCAGGTCAGCGCGGCGCGCAAAAAAATCCGACCAAGATCGCGGTCACGGTGCGTTACAGCGCCGAAGTGATTGAATATTTCAAAGCCACCGGCGATGGCTGGCAAACTCGCATGAATGAGGCGCTCTGTGAGTATGTGGCTCGCCACTGAGATGCCATCGGACAAGTCTGCGATGTGACTGTGTATGGATTGCCGCCGACTGGATGCGCTTGAACGTCTGGATGTGGTTTCTATCAACCACCTAGCCGTGTTTGAAGGTGACGTTTGGCAGTTATTCCAATTCCAATTCATTCGTGCAGTTATTTCAGCGTATGTCGTGACAATAATTATCTTGTCATTCCGACAGAGCACAGGTTTATCGTGCGACGAGGAATCCCATCCGCAACCTGTGTGGCCGCGGTCTCCGCGCGCTGGCGGATGAGATTCCTCACGTGAAGCCGTTCGGAATGACAATTTTTGAACAAGCTGATTGAATGACGACGGCGTGAGTTTTTGCAGCAATGAACGAGAAATGGAATTAAACCTCGTTGCAAAACCTTAGGCTGCGGTTTGCAAATGCGGCCGCACTTGTGCCGCAATCAGCTTGGCGCTCAACTTCTCAGCAACCTTGAGGTCGTACATCGTTTGTAAATTGAGCCACGTTTGTGCATCGCCACCAAAACAGCGCGTCAATCTTAATGCAGTATCCGCCGTCACGCCACGACGCTCCAGTACGATATCGTTAATGCGCGAAGCGGGCACACCAAGCTGTTTGGCCAACGCATTCGCGCTCAAGCCGAGTGGTTTGAGGTAGTCCTCACGCAGAATCTCGCCCGGATGAACGGGGCGCAACCCATTTTTTGCCATTGGTCTCTCCTTCATTCAGTGATAGTCAACAATCTCGACATGCATCGGCCCTTTGTCAGACCATACAAAACAAACTCGCCATTGATCGTTGATACGAATGCTGTGTTGCCCCTTTCGATTGCCCGCCAACGCTTCAAGACGGTTACCCGGAGGTGCCTTCAACGAGGCCAATGTGACCGCCGCTTCGAGCAATGCAAGCTTGCGCTCGGTAATTGTCTTGATGTTGGCGAATCGTTTTGATCGGCCCGTCTCAAACAGATACTCGGTATCGCGGCATTTGAAAGAGACAATCATCCTGACATGTTATACCGTTGAACGGTAAACCGCGACAGTTGGTAGGGTGGTAGGTTGGGAAAAGCGGCCTTTAGCCCCGGCAGGCAGTAAGCCGGGGGTGCCCACGACCGACGGACTACAAACTTGGAGGTGGGCACGCCGTCAACGGCTTTGCCCACAACCCTTGCTTAAATCGCCAATTCGGCAGCCCAGCGACCAAATGCGCGCAAATCCCCGACGCCAGACGTCGCCACCTCGATGACAATTTTCCAATCGACTTGCGCGTATTCGTGAACCGAAATATTGCGGAACCCAACGGCCGAAACCAACTTAGACGCCAAATCGTTATCAATCAGGCCAAGCTCACTTAGTGTCGTGAATGACTCGCCCGCTGATTGCGGTGCACGTCCGTTGACGGCACAAACATGAGAGGCAATGTCGATACAAACCTGCACCGCTTTTTCTAGATTGTGACTCACAATATCCTGAACATCGTGATCAGTGAGCAGCAACTCGGGCGGGATGGGGCGTTTCTTTTCGACCCTAGCGACGTATTCGTTCAGTCGCTCTAACTTTGCGCGAATGACTTGTTTGTCGACGGTCATCGAAACATGGCTGGCTGCGCCAGCGCAAATGACCGACGTGCAAAGTTGAGGTCCTCTTCGATCAAGCTAACGCGGCGATACTGCGCCTCGCCTTTTGCTTTCATGCTGTCGCATAAAATTTGTTCGCCCTGCAACGCCTTGGCAAAAACGAGCCCTCTGGCTGTCTTTAGATCGATCAGATCGATAGGCCGTTTTGTGATTGCGGCGAGTCTCGAAACTAGCCGGACCTTCGTCTCGGCCGACAGGGCTCCCTCTGCCGCGACTGCGACATCGATATCGCTATCGAACTTCAACTGGCTTTCGGCAGCAGACCCGAACAGCAGCGCGTAGACAATGCCTTCAGTGCGTAGCGCCGCGACTAATTGCGTGCGCTGGTCTGGCGAAAGAGAAGTGAATGGATTCATGGTGTTGACGATTCTACTCAGCGCGTACAGGCATTGCAAGTTGACGCAGCCTACCTTCACCTGTCGCGGACAAAAAATCCGTCTCCAATCGCCGCGCCCTACGGGCTTGCTCTTGGACGTTTACGTCACTTCATCACCACCCAAGGCACTTCCAGCCAATTATCCGCCCGATGCACCGCGCTCACATTCGCGCGCATCGCCCACGGAATAATCTGCAAGTGCAGCGGCAGTTGGTAGATGTTTTCGTTCTGGATTTTGTAGGCCTCGACTATCATCGCGTTGCGCTTCTTCGGGTCAATTTCACCTTTGAGT
>JANPNU010000040.1:0-2252 GCA_031427615.1 Burkholderiales bacterium | reverse complement strand
CCAACCATCGATGGGGCCGACGCATCGTGATGAATGTTTGCGCGCATTGGCATTGCACGGTTTGACATCATGAGCACAACATCATGTTGAATCAAACAGCCCTGACCCTCGCCAACGTCACCTGGCTGTTGTCGGCCATGGCGTTTGTGATCGCGCCGCATGTTGAACGGCTGCCATGGTGGGTCACCAGTGTGTGTGTGATGGCCGGAGCATGGCGCTGGTGGATAGCACGAAATGGATTACGAACACCGGCATGGTGGCTCATGGGTGCCATTGCTCTCGCAATTATGATCGGGGCGTTTGCCGAATACCGGCGCCTATTTGGGCGCGAAGTCGGCGTGACCTTATTGATCGTCATGCTTTGCTTGAAGATGCTCGAAATGAAAATGAAGCGCGACGCCATGGTGGTGATTTTTCTGGGATTTTTTCTGGCGCTCACCAATTTCCTTTATTCCCAGACCATGGCAATGGGTGCCTACATGTTTATCAGCGTGTGGATTTTTATTGCCACCCTGATCGGCTTTAATCGTATCAACACCGAGCCGACGATCCGCGAGCGGCTGGTTCCTTCGGCGTGGCTGATGTTGCAAGCCATTCCGATGATGCTGGTGCTGTTTTTCCTGTTCCCGCGTTTGACCGGCCCGTTGTGGAGCATGCCGCAAGAAGCGCAGGCGCGTACCGGCCTGTCCGGCAGTATGTCGCCCGGTGATATATCCAAGCTGTCGCAGTCTGATGCGCTGGCGTTTCGGGTTGAGTTTGACGGTCCGGTGCCCAACAACAACGACCTGTATTGGCGCGGCCCGGTATTGGGCGCCCAGCTCGGTCGGGGCTGGCAAATGTTTGATACGCCACCGATTCTGGCGGCGGATTACGTGGCAGAGGGACCCTTAACCAATTATCGGGTGACCTTACAGCCGCACAATAAACACTGGTTGTTTGCGCTTGATATGCCGGCCTCGGTGCCGGCCGACGTTTTTATGCTGCAAGATTATCAGCTGCGATCACAGCGGCCGGTTGACAACGTCAGAGCCTACGATGTCGCCTCACACTTGCAGTATCGCGCCGGTACCCTCACCAGCAATCTGGAGTTGCAGCGTTACCTGACATTTAATCGCCGCATCAATCCACGCACCATCGCCTATGCAGGTACCATGCGGGAAAAATATCCCGACCCGAAGGTTTTGATTGAAGAATTAATGCGCGTTTACAATCGCGAATTCACCTATACGTTTGAGCCACCCAAGCTCGGTGAAAATTCGGTCGATGAGTTTTTGTTTGAAACCAAGCTGGGATTTTGTGAACACTATGCCGGCAGCTTTGCGCTGATCATGCGCGCGGCGGGTATTCCGGCGCGGGTGGTGACCGGTTATCAGGGCGGCGAGGTTAATCCCATCACCCGTCAACTCATTGTGCGGCAGGCGGAGGCCCATGCCTGGACAGAAGTCTGGCTGGAAGATTTGGGCTGGTTACGTGTTGACCCAACCTTTGCCGTTTCACCATTACGCATTAATCGTGGCATCAGCGCGGCGTTGGGACCGGTCGGCGTGTTTAATACGATCGCCGAGGCGGATGTGTTTGGTCTATTAAAACAAGCCGTCTTTGCCTGGGACGCGATCAACACCGAATGGAATCGCTGGGTGGTCGGCTTTAACCAAGATCGACAGCAAAGCCTGTTCGCCGGCTTTGGCATTCCGAAAGTCGATTGGCAAACACTTGTCATCTGGTTGATCGTCGGCGTATTCACGGCCGGTGGACTGGTGGGCATGCTGGTATTGGCTCAGGGATTGCGCCACCGCAAACCACCGGTGGTCGCCGCCTACGACCGATTCTGCAAACAGCTGGCGCGATCCGGCCTGACGCGGCAGCCAGACGAAGGTCCACTGGATTTTTTAAGCCGCATACACGAGCAACGCGCCGACGCCTACCCACAAGCCAAGGCGGTGATTGAAGCGTACATCGTCGCCCGTTATGCGCCCCCGTCCGCAACCGCCCTGGAAATTTTTATCAAGTCGGTCCGCTCATTTCGCAAGCGCTGATGTTGCAAAGTGAAAGTCGCCGATTGGCGGGTGGCTTAGAGCAAAAGTGCGTGAGGATGCGCAACAGGGCTTGTGTTTGTATTTCGAACAATAAAATGGTGTCTGACCCTCATGTCACTCGGTGAGCGGTCTGGCCGCCTTGATCGCCGCAAGGCGGTCGTCAATGACGGTGCGATACCGGCTGTTATGGGCGTGGAAAAAAGTTCGCAGGCTCGA
>JANPNU010000039.1:0-13604 GCA_031427615.1 Burkholderiales bacterium | reverse complement strand
TGCCGCCGATGTCGGCGTGGTGGCCGCGTGAACCAACAAAAAACTGCGGTGTGGTTTGGTCCCCCGCAAGGAACACCGGGGTGACAACCGTCACGTCCGGCAAATGGGTGCCGCCGTTGTAAGGGTCATTCAAAACAAACCCATCACCCGGTTTCATATTGCCGGCATTTTTCTGCACCACGGTTTTAATCGATTCGCCCATCGATCCCAGATGCACCGGCATATGCGGGGCATTGGCGATCAAATTGCCGTCGGCGTCAAACAAGGCGCAGGAAAAATCAAGCCGTTCTTTGATATTGACTGAGTACGCGGTTTGCTGCAAACGCAACCCCATTTGCTCGGCGATCGACATAAACAGGTTGTTGAACAATTCCAACATGACCGGATCAACACGGGTGCCCACGCGGGTACCCGTCGCCTCGCGCAAACGACGCGCTGTGGTGCGGGTGAGCAGCAAATGGTTTTGTGGCGTGACGGTGGCTTGCCACTCGGGCTCAATAATGGTGGTGCCGTTTTGTTCGGCAATAATCGCCGGCCCGGCAATAATTTGCCCTGTCGCCAGAGCGTCGCGTGAAAATACCGGTGTTTGCACCGGAGTTTGATGGACTTGCCCGGCACAGGTCATCATCGCCTGCGCAATCGGTTTGGCTGGTTTTGACTGCATGACGGTTTCGGCTGTTGGTAACGGCTCACCCAAACCAATCGCCTCGACCGAAACGGACTCAACAATCAGTCTGCGCCCCGGCATCAAAAAACTGAAACGTTGTTGGTAAAGATTTTCGAACGCCCGTTGCATGGTTGTTATGTCGGCAAATTCAACGGCCAGCGCCGAGTCGGTGCCGTCATATTTGAGCAACACACGGCGTTTGATTGTGATGCGCGATGCGGGCAGGCCCTGTGCCAATACTTCATTGTTTGCCGCATCGGAAAGTGTATCCAGGGCGGTTATGGTTGCCGGCAAATTCGACTCATCCAGCGGCACTTCGAGTGCGCGTTCACGCATTTCAACGATGTCGGCAAGGCCCATTCCGTAGGCGGACAACACACCGGCAAACGGGTGAATGTACACACGGGTCATAGCGAGTTCGTCGGCGACCAGACAGGCGTGCTGGCCACCCGCGCCGCCAAAACATTGCAGGGTATACCCGGACACATCATGGCCACGCTGCACGGAAATAAATTTGATGGCGTTGGCCATATTGGCGACGGCGATTTGCAAAAACCCATCGGCAACCTGTTCGGGGGCGGGAGGGGGCAGCCCGTCGCTACGTGCCGCACTGATTTGGGCGGCCAGTTCGATAAACTTGATTCGGACCACATCGGCATCCAGTGCTTCATTGGCGTGCGGACCGAATAAGTGTGGAAAATGTTTTGGCTGAATTTTACCGAGCATGACGTTGCAATCGGTGACCGTCAGCGGCCCGCCACGGCGATAACAAGCCGGCCCGGGATTGGCACCGGCACTTTCCGGACCGACCCGATAACGTTGGCCGTCAAAAGAGAGAATCGAACCGCCACCGGCGGCAATGGTATGAATGGCCATCATCGGTGCCCGCATGCGCACCCCGGCCACGGCGGTCTCGAATTCGCGTTCAAGCTCACCCGCGTAGTGGGAAACATCGGTTGATGTGCCGCCCATGTCAAAACCGATCACGCGTTCAAAACCCGCACTGGCCGCCGTGCGCACCATGCCAATAATGCCGCCCGCGGGTCCGGAGAGAATCGAATCCTTGCCCTGAAAACGCGCCGCGTCGGTGAGGCCGCCGTTCGATTGCATAAAGTACAAACGCACGTTTGGCAGTTCGGCCGCCACTTGATTTACATAACGAGCGAGAATCGGCGACAAATACGCATCCACCACCGTCGTATCGCCGCGCGAGACAATTTTCATCAGTGGGCTGACTGCGTGTGAGGCCGAAATTTGCGTAAAGCCAATTTCCCGCGCAATCGCACACAAACGTTTTTCATGATCGGTGAAACGATAGGCATGCATACATACAATCGCCACCGAGCGATAACCCTGGTCGTAAGCGGTTTGCAATCGTTGGCGACTGGTGGTCTCATCGAGCGGAACAATGATTTCACCATGCGCACCGATGCGTTCATCGATTTCAATCACCTCGGAATAAAGTAACTCCGGCAGGGTGATGGCCATGTCAAAAATGCGCGGACGGTTCTGATAGGCAATGCGCAATTGATCACGAAACCCTTTGGTAATGGCCAGCACGGTTCGATCACCTTTACGCTCCAGCAAGGCGTTGGTCGCCACGGTGGTACCCATTTTCACGGCGGCAATGTGTTTAACCGGAATCGGCGAATCGGCTGCCACACCCATCAAAACGCGTATACCCGCCAACGCCGCGTCACGATACTGTTCGGGATTTTCAGACAACAACTTGTGCGTGACCAAGCCGCCGTCCGGACGCCGGGCGACAATATCGGTGAAGGTGCCGCCGCGATCAATCCAGAATTGCCATTGCGTCATTTGGTTCAGGGGAATAGTGTTATTGAGAGGATATCGAGGCAAAATCATGACAACTTCCAATGCCATCGCCGTTTGATTAATTTTACGTCTTGTTTTGCGCCATCCGTTTGTGTATTTGTGCATTTGTGTATTGCAGATTGAATTTGTGATCCGGCCAAATTTCATTTTGATAGGCTTGACGTAATCAATTTTTATCGGAATCAGTGCCGTGCCGCATAATTGGCAATGCTGTCCTCAATCAAACTCATACGAACCATCCGCCTATGTTCTCTGCGCCGTTATCCTTGACTTCCGATACCCACTTTGAATTGCCTTCGTTTTTGCATGATTCCGGTGCAGACAACGCCTGGGCGCATGCCAATCTGGCGGGGAAAGATATTCACAGTTTTTTGGTGGCCCCCTGTTTTGATGCCAGCGGTAATCTGTGGGTGTGTGATACCCCGTTCGGGCGCATTTTTCGCATCACTCAGACTGGCGAATGGGATCTGATCGTCAAATACGATGGCTGGCCGAGCGGTCTGCGTTTTCATACTGACGGTCGTTTGTTTGTCGCCGATTATCGCCACGGCATTTTGTCGCTGGATATCAGCTTGCGTAAACTCACGCCGGTTGTTACCCACCATATTTCACAGCGTTTTCTGGGCGTCGCAGATTTGTTGTTTGCCGGTAATGGCGATTTGTATTTTAGTGATCAAGGCCAGACCGGATTACACAACACCAATGGTGGTGTGTTCCGGTTAACCGCTGATGGTACCTTGCAAAAATTGGTGTCGAATGTGCCGTGCCCGGCGGGGCTGGCGTTGTCGGCCAATGAGCAGGTGTTATTTGTTGCCGCCACCCATGACAACGCGGTGTGGCGTGTGCCGCTGGTTGATGGTGGTGTCTCGCGCGTGAGCCGGTTTGTGCAATTGTCCGGTGGCATCGGCCCCGGCGGTATCGTGATTGACAGCGACGACAATTTGTTTGCGGCACATCAAGGCCTGGGCTGTGTATGGATGTTCGATAAACGTGGTGAGCCAAAGTATCGTGTTGATTCATCACGCGGTGATTTGACCACCGCGTTGACGCTTGATCCCGCTGACCCGCGCTCGATTCTGATCACCGAGGCGCAAACCGGTTCGATTCTCAAAGCCACCCTGCCGATGTATTGATCGAATCATGAAGCCATCCGACAGCAAACACCCAATGTCAGGCTGCCCGTTATCAGCAGAAATTCCATCGTTACCGGAAGGCGCGTTTGACAATTTCCGCGACGACATGAGTTATGGTGATTATTTGCAACTCGATTTATTGTTGGGTGCACAAAAGCCATTGTCAGGCGAACGCAATGAGTTGTTATTTATTATTCAGCATCAGGCCACCGAGTTATGGATGAAGCTGATGTTAAGTGAGCTCGGTGCCGCTCGTGACCATATTCGCCAGGATAATCTGGCACCGGCATTCAAAATGATGGCGCGGGTGTCGCGCATCATGAATAACCTGATCCAGTCATGGGATATTCTGGCCACGCTCACGCCCACTGAGTATTCGGCGTTTCGTGCCGGCCTCGCCAAGTCGTCTGGATTCCAATCGCATCAATACCGCATGGTGGAGTTTTTATTTGGCAACAAATCCCGCGCGTTGCTCAAACCATTTGAGCATCGTGCAAATGACCACGCCACCCTGTTGGCCCAGTTCGAGTCACCGTCGATTTATGACGAGGCGAATCGGTTGTTACAGCGACGTGGTTTTGCGCTCGATCAAGTCGCCACCGATCGCGATTGGTCGGTGACGTATCAGGCCAATGACAGCGTGGCGCGCGCATGGGGAGAGGTGTATGCGAATACCAGCAAACATTGGGATTTGTATGAATTGGCCGAAAAGCTGGTTGACCTTGAAGACTATTTCCGGCAATGGCGTTTTCGTCACGTCACGACCGTTGAGCGGGTGATTGGTTTTAAACGCGGCACCGGTGGCACGGCCGGGGTGCGTTATTTGCGCGAGATGGTCAATGTACGCCTGTTTCCTGAATTGTGGGATTTACGCACCGCGCTGTAGGTCGGCAACGCGTCAATTCAACCGCGCCTGTTTGACAATCGTATCAACAACCGTTCGCCCGGCAGGTGTCCACGGCGCGATGAGTTCAAAGTGTCCGGCATGGTCAAGGGTGATTAATTCGACCGTCTCATTTTTTTCTTTGGCGCGTTCACGGTGACGCAGCGCCTGCGCGGGGGCAACAATGGCATCGTACACACCGCTGATCAATATTTGATTGACACCAAGCGGCAGTAACGGTGTGATCGAGGTGTCGCGATAGGCGGACTCTTTGCGATCACGGCTATTGATCAGCAAGTCCACGGTGTCGGCACCACAGGCGTGGGCGGAGGCGACTTTTGCATAGGCCAGATCGGGCATGGCGGCAATCCCCACCACGGCACCAATCGGCAATGGGGCGGATTGATAAAGCGGTGAATCTTTCGGCAGGCGATGGCGCGCGGCCAACCACATCGCCAGATGCCCCCCCGCCGAGTGGCCGGTGGTGACAATGCGGGTTAAATCAAGGGGATAAATTTTGGCAAGTTCGCGGATTTTTTCCGCAGCGGCGGCGACATCGAGAAAGGTATCAGGATAGGGCGAAAAATTGTCTGCTTTTGTCGCCACGCGCCGATAGGTGATGCTCCAAACTGCCACGCCTTGCTGGCGTAAATCATCCGCCAAAAACGCCACCAGCTCCGGCCCCGGCAAATCCGCGCGCCAGCAGCCGCCGTGAATCAATATCACCACCGGCAATTTTTTCGCGGGTGCGGCGGCATTGTTAACGTTTGGCGGCAACCATAACTCGCCGAATTGATCTGCGTGGGCCCCATAGGCAATTTTTGCAGTGAGCGTCGGCCGGTTGGCGCGGTCGAGAAGTTGTTTAAACGACAGAGTTTGCGCGGCGGCGGAGGTCATGGTGGCGATCATAACGAAAGTGAAACCAAGCCAAACCAAAAATTGACGGTGACCAATGTTGGTGAAGGGTGGAATGGACATGGTTGGCTGGGTTGTTGGGATGGCAGTGTGCATACCATCTTGAAGATGGTGGCAAACGAATACCTTAATTAAAATTAAAACTCGTTTAAGGACGGGCGTTTCCGGGTAAATGTGGCTGAAGATGCTTGTCAGATGTCGTTTTATCTGTGGAAACTTCTAAAATCCTCAAAAATCCATCCCCTGCGTAGAGCCTGCCCCGGGTGGGTTAAAGACGGGTCAGGGGTGCAATTTCTGTTGCCGGTTCCATGGCATCCAAAAATTGGCTAGCGGCCTTTATCGCAGTGTATCCCGCGGGACGCCGGTAACGGGCAGGTTTTTAGAAGGTTCCAATTAAACAACGAATAAATCTACGGTCGGTTAAAACTTGGCAGAGATTGTTCCGGCACTTGATACAGGGCGGCCAGCGCCGAGTTGCTGAGTAGCGTGGTGGTTGCGCCGATGGCAACATCACCGTTTTTGTTAATGGTCAACGTTTGATCATCGGCATCGCTGCAAAGTTGAAACGCGTGTTGTGGATCGTGGCTGGAAAAAATAATCGTCACGCCGGATTGTTTGAGGCGGCTGAGGGCGTCCAATATCATCAACCGGTTACCAAAATCGAGACTGGCGGTGGGTTCATCGAGCAACAAAATTCGCGCTTCAGATGCCAGCGCGCGGGCAACCAAAACCAGTTGCCGCTCGCCGCCGGACAACTCGGCAAATTCACGCATCGCAAACGCCATCATGTTGAGTTGTGCCAACGCTTGCATGGCAATGTCGCGATCTCGTTTGCCGGGCGAAGCGTGCCATGGTAAATGGGCTGCACGCGCCATTTCCACTATTTCAATGACGTTGAAATTAAATATACTGGTTGCCTGTGGCACATATCCCATATGACGGGCAAGGTTGGTATTCGACCATTCGCGAATCTCTTTGTCGCCGAGTCGTACCATGCCAGACTTTGGCGGCAGCAATCCCAGCAGGGTACGAAACAGCGTGGTTTTGCCGCAGCCGTTGGGGCCCAAAATGGCCAGCGCCGAGCCAGGCGCAATGGCCAATGAAATATTGCTCGCTAAGGTTCGACGGGGATAACCGATGGCGAGTTGATCAATCGTCAGCACCGATGTTGCAGATGATTTTGTGTTGGGTACCATATTCAATCGCGCCGCCGAAACGTCATCATCATCAACCATATAAACACAGGTGTACCCATGGCCGCAGTGAGCACGCCAGGCGGAATTTCAATCTGGGCAATGCTGCGACCGATGGTATCGATCGCGACCATAAAGGTGCCGCCAATCAGAATAGCGAGCGGCAATAACCGCGAAAATTCGGCACCCACCAATAACCTGACCGCGTGTGGCACCACCAGCCCAACCCAGCCAACCATGCCGCACAGCGCCACGGCGGCGGCCGTCATTAAGGTGGCGGCAACAATCACAATCAGGCGAAGCTTATGCACATTCACACCCAAGGCGTGCGCTTCGTCGTCCGGCAGCGCGAGCAGGTTGATGCGCCAGCGCAATAACACCAATGGCAGCAGCGCGATGGCCATGATGGGCGTCGCCACCACCAAATCACGATTGGAAATCCCGGCAAAACTGCCGAGCAACCAATAGGTAATGGCCGGCAATTGATTGTATGGGTCGGCCAAATATTTGGTGAGCGCCACACCGGAGCCCAGCAGGGAACCAATTACCACGCCGACCAATACCAGGGTCAGCATCGGATCGTGCCCGCGAATGCGTGCGCCGATCATATAAATCGCGGCCACCGCAATCAAGCCACCGGCAAACGCCATGGCTTGAATGGAAAACAAAGGGAGCATGAGAAAAATGCCCAACACTGCGCCCAATGCCGCACCGCTTGAAACACCCAAAATATCAGGCGACACCAGCGGATTGCGAAACAGGTTTTGATAGGCGGCACCGGCGGCGGCGAGTGCACCCCCGACCATGAAGGCACCAACAATACGTGGGCCACGAATATCAAACAACACCACGTCGGCATGAATCGGCGCGATCGACGTACCACCAAAAATCTTGGCGCGGACGATCGTGATCAATTCGCCGACGGAAATGGGGAATGGTCCGGCGGTGAGCGCAAACAAACACACTGCGACCGCCAAAATAATGGCAATCGTGTAAACAGCAGTGGTCTTGGACGGGATGAATGACATTAAGCGACGGGACGACAGGGCGGCGTTGGCGCAAGATTAATTGCCCGCCAGTATAGGCTGCCGGACCGGTTATCGCGCGATCGATGAACAAGGATTTGCGCGGCGGTCAGCTAGAATTGGTATTGTGAAGCCCGCCACTGGAGATTCAATTTGAAAGCCCTACTTGCCGCCGCACTGTCGTTTTTGTTGCCATTGCAAGGTATTGCCAATGAAATACGACTGGCGACAACCACCTCCACCGAGGCCTCCGGGCTGCTGGCGTTGATCCGGCCTAAGTTCGAAAAAGTCACCGGCATCAAGGTCAAGGTGATTTCGGTTGGCACCGGGCAGGCGCTGAAATTGGCCGAGCGGGGCGATGTCGATGTGGTGTTGGTGCATTCGCGGCCGGACGAAGACAAATACATGGCGGCTGGTTTTGGCACGGTGCGCCGTGACGTGATGTACAACGATTTTATTATCGTCGGGCCAAAGTCTGATCCAGCAAAATTACGTGGCAAAAAAGAGGCGTCTGCCGCGCTCAAACAAATCGCCCTAACCGAATCAAAATTTGTTTCGAGGGGGGATGATTCCGGTACCCACAAAAAAGAACTGGCGTTATGGCGTGTGGTGAATCTCACCCCAAAAGGCAAATGGTATTTGGAGGTGGGGCAGGGCATGGGTGAAACCTTGACAATAGCCGGCAATCTGGCGGCGTACACCCTGTCGGATCGCGGCACCTACCTCGCACATCGCGGCCGCGTAGGTTTGCACGTGATCGTCACGCAGGTGCCGGGTTTGTATAACCCGTACGGCATCATGGATGTGAATCCAGCCAAACACCCGCACGTAAAACATGCCGACGCGCTAAAACTCATCAACTGGATTGTTTCCCCAGCTGGACGCGATGCCATTCTGGAACTCAAGGTGGACGGGGTACCCCTGTTCACACCCGGCCCGGCACCCAAGGATTAGTTGATGGAATTATGGGCGGCCACACAGGAAGCGCTGCGGTTACTGTTTACGGGTGACCCGACGCTCTGGGGGGTGGTGTGGATTTCGTTAAAGGTGTCGGGCATGGCGTTGCTGATTGCGACACCGCTGGCAGTGCTGGTGGGTTTTGTGCTGGCGACGGTCGCGTTTCCGGGCCGGCGCGTGGTGGTGGTCATTTTGCAAAGTTTTTTATCGTTTCCAACGGTGGTGGTCGGGCTGGTGCTGTATGTGTTGTTGGCGCGTTCAGGGCCATTTGGCGAAATGGGTTTGCTATACACCCAGACCGCGATGATTTTGGGGCAAGCCATCATCGCCTTTCCGGTATTGGCGGCGTTTACGTTGGCCTCGGTGCAAGGAGCCGACCGGATTGTGCATGAGACCGCCGTGTCACTCGGCGCGACCCCGGCCCGTGCCGCCGTGACCACTTTGTTTGAAGTGCGTTTTGCGGTGATGGCCGGTTTGTTTAATGGTTTTGGCCGGGTGATTTCGGAGGTGGGTTGCGCGATGATGGTCGGTGGCAATATTGCCGGCTCGACACGCAATATTCCCACCGCGATTTCTCTGGAAACCGCCAAGGGAGAATTTGCCCAAGGCATTGCGCTGGGTATCGTGTTGATTGTGATGGCGCTGGTGATTAACGGTGCCTTTCACACACTGCAAGGTGAAGGACAGTTGAAATGACGGCGGCCACGATTTTGTCAACAGGTATGTCTGGCAATGAATCGATGTTGTTCGTCAAACGGCTAACAAAATCGTTTGGCGACCGCCAGTTGTTTGATATCAACAACCTGTCATTGCAGCCGGGCACCTTGTATGTATTAACCGGCGACAACGGCAGCGGCAAAACAACCTTGTTGCGCATTCTGGCCGGGCTGGAACCGGCCGACACACTCGATATGACCTTTGCCGGTGAAGCCATCACCGCCGCTTATCCGCCTGAATGGCGTCAACACATTATTCATGTGCATCAGCATCCTTATCTGTTTCAATCCAATGTTGAAGCGAACGTCGCGTACGGACTCACCATGCGCAAGGTGTCGGCCGCGACACGGGATGTTTTGGTAAGCGAGGCAATTCACTGGGCGGGATTGGATGCGCGCCGTGGCGTTCCACCCAAGCGCCTATCGGGCGGGGAACGCCAGCGCTTGGCACTGGCACGCGCCAAAGTGTTGGCGCCGAAGTTATTGCTGGTTGATGAGCCGACCGCCAATCTCGATCGGCATGCGCGGCCACAAATTATCTCGCTATTGCAAAACATGGTGGCGGCGCAGCGCACCGTGGTGGTCGCGTGTCACGACCGGGAAATTATTGATTTGCCGGACGTGGTGAGGCTTGATTTGATTGATGGCACGCTGAAGACATAACGTCAATGTGGCATCAGTTTGCGTCAAATTATCACTGGCCAAGTGGTCTGGCTGGATGCGTGGGCAGCGAGGCATTCAGGGATGAATGCGCAAAATAATACGCTGCCCCTTTGATTAAATGAAAACAACATGAAAATCCTCCCCGCCCAGTTTGAAACCCACGACATCCGCCGTGTCTATGATGAAAAAACCGAAACTTGGTTGTTTTCAGTCATTGATATCGTCCAAGTTCTCGCGCAGCAAGCTGACTACCAAGGTGCAAGAAAGTACTGGAAGGTGTTGAAAGGACGCTTGGGCAAAGAGGGCAGTGAACTGGTATCAAACTGTTACCAGTTGAAAATGACCGCTGACGACAGTAAACAACGCCTTACCGACGTCGCCACCGCCGAAACCCTGCTACGTCTAGTGCAAACTGTACCCAGCCCCAAAGCCGAGCCAATCAAACTATGGCTGGCAAAAGTGGGCTATGAACGCATGCAAGAAATGTCTGACCCGGCGATGTCACTTGATCGTGCTCGCGAGACCTGGCAAAAACACGGGCGTAGCGAGAAGTGGATACAGCAGCGCATGACAGGGCAAGAGCGCGCAGCAAACTGACTGACTACTGGGCAAGCCATGATGTGAAAAAAGGCGAGGAGTTCGCCATTCTCACCAACCTGATTCATCAGGAGTGGACGGGCGTCACTGTGAAGGCGCACAAAGCAATCAAAGGCACAGGATCACAATCTGCGCGATCATATGAGTGAAGCAGAGCTAATTTTTACCGCGCTCGCGGAATTATCAACGCGCCAAATTGCCGAGACCGATGACGCAACCGGCATGGCGGAAAACAAAGTTGCCGCCACCAAGGGCGGCAATATTGCCAAACAAGCACGCCATGCGCTGGAAGCAAAAACGGGCAAGTCAGTGGTGACGGGAGAGAATTTTTTGCCTCCGAGAAAAGGGCAGCGTGTAAAGAAGGTCGAGAAGAAGTGAGCGCAGCTAATGTGATCAAACCCATACCTGTCGAGTAGAAAATGCGTTGTGATCTTTCAACATAACTTTTGCATCGACAAAACATGTCTGTATAAGTTCTGATACAATTTGGCTTAAATGCACACCACAGAAAAACCCATCGACTGGCGTGGCACTTCGCTTCGTGATTTGCGTGACGAAAGCTTGTTTAGCCCAGATGCGCGGCGCGAGGCTGGCAGGCAATTGAGCCAAGTGCAGTTTGGGCTAGACCCAGGCCATTGGAAGCCGTTTTTACGAGGTAGGTAGCGGAACAAAAGAAATCATCATTGACCAGCAAGACGGCTGGTATCGCGTGATGTACGTAGCCAAGTTTGCCGAGGCGGTTTATGTGCTGCACTGCTTTAAGAAAAAAACAAACGCCACCAGTAAACAAGACAAGCCATCGCCAAGGCAAGATATGATGGCGTCATCGCTGAAAGGAACGCAACATGAAACGCAAAACAGAAACAATTGCAGACAATGTATCCGCACACATTACCAAAGTAGGGGGTAACGTGTTTGCCGACCTGGACTTTAGCGCAGTCGAGGCCAAAGCCCTGCAAACACAGGTGCGCAAAGTGATAGCCAAAAAGCTGGCCATCAAAAAGCAGCTAATGGATGCGCTGGCAGACTGGATAGTGCAAGAAAAACTCACCCAAGCAAAAGCCGCTAACCTGCTAGGCGTATCTCGCCCCCGCGTGTCGGATGTGATCCGGCACAAGAATAGTAATTTCACAGTGGACGCGCTGATTGACATGGTGGTACGCACGGGGCAGCCGCTGCAAATTAAGCTGTGAAGCCGTGCGGCACGCAATACGCGGCATATCAATCAAATGCCAAAATGTAATCCACACGAAGGTTCTCGCTTCGATGATTTTCTGCGTGAGGACGGAATCTTTGATGAAGTAGAAGCCAAGGCGCTCAAACGAGCGCTCGCCGAGCAACTGCAAGATGGCGTGGCATGCGCCAAACTCTCAAAGGCAAAAATGGCACAAACAATGGCGACTAGCCGTTTGCTGATTGACCGTGTACTCGACCCGAACAATGTATCGGAAGCATTCTTAAAGGAGCTATAAGATGGCAGCATTGACGGTTCGACTTCCCGATGAAAAACATTCACGATTGAAGGCATTTGAACTTTCGACTTTTGCGGAAGATCGAAGATGAAATTGCCTTGGCAAAAGTCGAGACCTGACCCTGTCCGCCCTGCGATTCGGGTTAATCGTCGAAGTGATACTTCTCAATCCATCTTCATCTCCTCCGGCCCAGGCCCAGCAGGCTCCTTATGGGCAATGGCGAAGTGGCAGTCGATACAGGTTTTTCCATTAACCTTTGCGCTAGCATGCTGGGACTTTGCATTTTCGGATTGCAAGTCCGAATTCATTTTGTAGGCATGATGGCAATTGCGGCATTCCAGCGAATCGGTTGCCTTCATACGCCGCCAGACTTTTTGCGCAAGCGCGGCGCGGTGCGACTCGAATTTTTACTTGGTGTCAATTACTCCCGTGAAGTGGCCCCAAAGTTCGAAGGTGGCGGCCATCTTGCGCTTGATCAGGTCAACCGGGGCACGCGGAACGTGGCAATCCGAGCAAATTGCGCGGACACCCGTGCGGTTGGTATCGTGAATGGTTCCCTTATATTCTGCGTATACGGTGTCACGCATCTCGTGACAGCCGATGCAAAATTGCTCTGTATTGGTCCAGGCCAGGCCAGCCGCACCCGCTGTCATCAGGCCGCCTGCAATAATCACCAAACCGAACAGGCTAACGCCCAGTGCCAGAAATGCCCTGAGTCGTGACGGGTATTTCTCCCTGAAAACCGCCCAGATTTTTTTCATCATCACGGCATCCCCTTCGTGTCCGTTCTGACCACGTTATCGGGAAAGTATCCAGGCAATGAGGTTCTTGATTTCCGCATCGCTCTTGGTTTTGGGCGAGGGGTGCATCTTTTCTTCGCCATCGACCTTGGTCAGTTGCACTAACAGCTTCTGCTCGGCATCGGGCTTACCTTTGTATTTTGCCGCTGTCTCCTTGAACGACGGCCCGACTTTCTTCTTGTCGACGCTATGGCACATCGTGCACTTGCTCTCTTTAACGAGCGCTTCCGCGGCAGCCTCATCGACAGATTGAGCAGCTACGCCCGAGGCACACAACAAGCCGGTTATTGCGGCAAGAACAAGTAATTGCGAAGTCATTTTTTTCTCCTTGTTTTAAGCACGGCGCCCGATAGTGGTCCGCACAGCAGTTAATCGATCCAGCGTTAGGATGCATTGTGGCGTTATTGGTGTTTATTCGCTTCCATCATAGAGTACGCTGTCCGCATCCGGTGTCGTTTGATACACATCAAACGATTGCAATAAGAAGGTGCCTGTGGACGCAAAACTCACAGGGGATTTAACCTAGACTCCTCAGTTGGACGGGTGTGAGTGTGCGTTTTTGCGGCTTTCTGGCAAGGCGCGACGACGAAGCAGGCTACATCCTGTTAGGAGGAGCAACGCCGCCAGGGAGTCGCAAAAACGTGCAATCACTCCCGTAGCGCTCTCACCCAAAAGGTGATCATCCAGAACGTGAAAATTTTCATCATTGCCAAATACTTATTGATGGCGATAAGCGGTCAACTGAGG
>JANPNU010000038.1:0-2233 GCA_031427615.1 Burkholderiales bacterium | reverse complement strand
ATTGTTGCCAACATGTCCCCACAAACGTTGATGCGACTGGCGATCCCGATTTATGTCGTCGGCTTGACCCTGCTGGTGGGCGTGGCGCTGTTTGGTGAAATTCGCAATGGTGCCCGTCGTTGGCTGCACATTGGTTTTATCAACATTCAACCATCCGAGATCATGAAGCTCGGCACGCCGTTGTTGCTGGCTTGGTATTTCCATCGCAAGGAAGAAGGCCTGAATTGGAAGGACTACGCCATCGCTGGATTGATCTTGATGTTGCCAACCGGATTGGTGGTGCGTCAGCCTGATCTGGGCACGTCGATTCTGATTTTTTCCGCAGGCTTTTTTGTACTATTTTTTGCCGGACTGTCGTGGAAATTGCTCATCACCGGACTGGTCGGCGGCTTGGCGTTGTTGCCGGTGGTGTGGAATTACCTGTTGCATGACTACCAAAAATTACGCGTGATGACGTTGCTGGACCCCATGAACGACCCGCTTGGCGCCGGTTATCACATCATTCAATCGACCATCGCCATTGGCTCCGGTGGCATCCTCGGCAAGGGCTGGTTGTCCGGCTCACAAGCGCAGCTCGACTTCATTCCAGAGCGCTCGACCGATTTTATTCTTGCTGTATTTGGTGAAGAGTTTGGGTTGATCGGCACCCTATTGTTGTTGGCCCTGTATCTGATCATTGTCGGACGCGGTTTTATGATCGCCATGAATGCACCCACCACCTTTTCGCGTTTGCTTGCCGCCGCCATCACGCTGTCATTTTTTACCTACGTGTTTGTCAACATCGGTATGGTCAGCGGGATTTTGCCGGTGGTCGGCGTGCCGCTGCCGTTGATGAGTTATGGCGGCACGGCAATTTTGTCGATGTGTATCGGCTTTGGCATGTTGATGTCGATTTCGACGCATAAACAGTTGGTGTCGACGTAAAAGCCAGGCCAAGGAGGACACCGCCATGAACAAGGACCCGCACTACCTTGCGCTGCAAAACATGTATCTGGCCGCACCCATCAATGCGTTTTTTCAGCCGACCATTGACGTCAGTGAGGCCCTGGCAACCATTGAAATCGACGTTTCGGAAAAGTTTTTCCATGCCGCGGGTGCCGTGCACGGTTCGGTCTACTTCAAGATGCTCGATGACGCCGCGTTTTTTGCCGCCAGCTCACTTGAGCGCGACGTGTTTGTATTGACCACTTCATTCAACACTTACTTGACCCGGCCAATTTCAGCGGGACGGATTCGATTGGTCGGGCGGGTGGTAAACAAAAACAAATCACAATTCATCGCCGAGGCGGTCGCCTACGACGCCGATGGCAATGAGATCGGTCGTGGCAGCGGTTTATTTATGCGCAGCAAGATGCCACTCAAAGACGCAAAGGGGTTTGCGCCCTGACTTTGGTCAGGATGGTGCGGTCAGTGTTGTCGCGGCGCAGGTCAGGCCAACGAAATTTTGTACAGCGCCAGCGTGCCGGTCAAGTTTGGCAAAAACCGCGCTTCACGGTCACCCGCCAACACCCGCCGGTTGTTGATCCGATAGCCGCGTGTGGTACAAAACTTTTCGAAGTCGTGAATGGTAAACAGGTGAACGTTGGGGGTGTTGTACCACTGGTACGGCAGGTCGTCCGATACCGGCATCTTGCCAAACAAACCAATCTGTACACGATGTTGCCAGTAGCCAAAATTTGGGAACGTGACAATTGCTTCCCGCCCGACCCGCAGCATTTCATTCAGGACTGTTTCGGTGTGTTTGATGGCTTGCAAGGTTTGTGACAACACCACGACATCAAACGATGCATCGGCAATTTCTTTGAGTCCTGCTTCAAGGTCGGATTGAATGACGTTGACGTTGTTGTTAATACATTCCAAAAATGCGGCATTGTCATTTTCAATGCCGTAACCCTTGGTTTGTTTGTCACGGGCGAGGTGGGCGAGTAATGCGCCGTCACCGCAACCCAAATCGAGCACTCGTGCGCCGGGTGCGACCCACGACGTGATGATGTCAAAGTCGGCGCGGGTGATCATAGTGAAATGCTCCGCAAATATTGCCGCACCACCGCGTGATACTGCGGGTTATCTAGCAAAAATGCATCGTGGCCGTGTGGCGCGTCAATTTCGGCATAGGTCACGGCCTTGTTGGTGTCGAGCAGGGCTTTGACGATCTCACGCGAACGCGCCGGTGAAAAACGCCAATCGGTGGTGAATGAAATGACCAGAAATTTTGCGGTCGCCGGTGACAGCG
>JANPNU010000037.1:0-3090 GCA_031427615.1 Burkholderiales bacterium | reverse complement strand
CGCCATTTGAAGCTCCTTTAATGGGTTGGGTTGGACTGCCGCCAGTCTATCCAATAACTACGCCGCGCGTTTGGCCGAAATGATGTGGGTGTTGACACCGGCGAAATTGAGTCCGCCGAACAACCGGCCATGTTCGATTTTGACGCAGCGGTCCATGACCACATCCAGCCCGGCCCTGGCGGCGGTTTCGGCCGCCGCCGCATTGTCCACACCGAGGTGCATCCACAAACATTTTGCGCCGTTGGCGATGGCTTCTGCGGCCAAGGAATCTATTTCCTCCGCCTTGCGAAAACAATCGACCATGTCGACTTTTGCCGGAATGTCGGCGAGGCAGGGGTAACATTTTTCACCGAGCACTTCGGTGTACGCCGGGTTGACCGGAATGACGCGGTAGCCGTGATCCTGCAGGTACTTCGCGGCAAAATAGCTGGGGCGCCACCAATTGGCGGACAGCCCCACCACAGCAATGGTTTGGGTCGCTTTCAGAATGCGGCGAAGATCAGCCATGTCGTCAACAATCATGGTTTTCCCCCGTCGTCATTGCTGTCAAGCAAGCGCCGCGCGCGCAATTTTGCGTCGCTTTCACCCGTGGCCGGTGCCACCACCACCTGCGCCGCCAATCGCCGCCGCCGCGCCATCCACCACATCAATGCGGCACCACCACCAAGCAGCCCGAAGGGGCCAAACCACAGCAAATAGGTTTTGGGATCCACCGGCGGCTTGTACAACACAAAGTCTCCATAACGCGCCTGCAAATAGGTTTTGATTTCGCCGTCGGTTTTGCCTTGCTCGATCAGTAAGCGCACCTCACGGCGCAAATCGCCGGCCAGGCCGGCGGGCGATTCGGCCAAGGTTTGGTTTTGACAAACCAGACAGCGCAATTCACTTTCGAGTTTTTTCAGGCGTTGCGCCAACTCCGGCGGAGGGAGGTCACCCTCGGGCGTTTGTATTTGCGCCTCGGCGGTGAGGGAACCACAGAGAAACACGGATAAACACAGATGCATCAACGCACGGGTGATGAGATTTTTTTTACCGCCGATGGACGCCGATACGCGCCGATAAAATTCAAAAACAAAATCGCCAATAAAGACGGGGGCTTTCAGGCAAAAAATGCTGGAAACGCTTGTCAATGCTGGGGTTTGCATAAAAAATTACATCCTCTTCTACCGGTGGTTCCAGAATATTGCATTGTGTTTTATCGGCGTTTATCGGCGTTTATCGGCGGTTACAAAGCCTTCTGCAAATCCAGAATAATCGGCAACAATGTTTCGTTGAGCAACTTCCGGTCAATCGGGCCCGAGTATTTGTAACGAACATTGCCCGCCTTGTCGATGATAAATGTTTCCGGCGCGCCATACACGCCCCAATCAATGGCCACGCGCCCGTCAAGATCGCTTACGCTGAGCCGGTAGGGGTCACCGTATTATGTCAACCAGTTTATTGCGGCAACAGGATCATCCTTCCAGTTCAGGCCGATGATCGGCAACAACTGCTGCCCGGCCAGCTCAATCAGAAAGGGATGTTCATATCGACACGACGGGCACCAGCTTCCCCAGACATTCAAAATCCACACTTGGCCTTTGAGTTCACTCCCGCTGAATTTTTGATCTGGTGCGTGCAACACAGGAAGACTGAACTGCGGTGCCGGTTTGTTGATCAACGCCGACGGCATGGCGCGCGGATTCAGGAACAACCCCTGATACAAAAACCAGACGAGGCCAAAAAAGATCGCCAACGGCAAAAAAAACTGCCACGCGCGTTTGGACTTTGATGGCGGGGGTTGGATTGGCAAATCGTTCATTCCGCGGCCTGTGGGGTGGCAGCGGTATTGGCGGCGGGTTGCCGGCGTGCTTCGGGCGAGGGCACTGCCACCCGATACCGCTTGTCAAAAATGGCAAAGATGCCCCCCAAGGCCATCAAAATGCAACCCGCCCAGATCCAGTCGATGAATGGCTTGATGTAGATGCGCACACCCCAGGCACCGTCAACGGCATTCTCCACCGGCTCGCCCAGCGCTACATAAAGATCACGCGTAAAACCGGAATCAATGGCAGCTTCGGTCATGGTTTGACCCGAGGCAAAATAGGTGCGTTTTTCGGGCGCGAGCAGCGTCACCACTTTGCCGTTTTGGCTGACTTCAAAACGACCTTTGACTGCGGAATAATTCGGCCCGGGTGCATCACCGATGGCCACAAATTTGAACGTGTAACCCCCCTCGGTGACACTGCCACCCGGTGCCAGGCGCACATCACGCTCGGTCTCATAACCACGCACCAGGGTGACACCAATGACAAACACCGCCATGCCGACGTGCGCCAGATGCATCGCGTAATAACTGGTGCTGTTGGCACGCAACTTCTCCCACAAACCCTCTCCCGCCGTTGCGTTCAACCGATACACCAACGCCGCCACACAAGCGCTGATGATCCAGAATGCCAGCAGCAGCCCCAAGGCAATCAAAGGCGTCCACTTGCCCATGATAAACGGCGTGACGGCCGCACTCGCGATCGCCACACCCAATGCCCATTTCAGGCGCATCCACAAATTGGGCAGGGTGTCCCGGCGCCATGCCACCACCGGGCCGACCGCCATCAGAAACAAGGCCGGCGCCATCAATGGATAAAACACCGCGTCAAAATAGGGCGGGCCGACGGAAATTTTGCCGAGTTTCAGCGCATCCAGAAAAAGCGGGTACAAGGTGCCGAGCATCACCGCCAGCAACGCCACCACCAACAACACATTGTTGGCGAGCAGGAAAGATTCGCGCGAAATGCCGGCAAAGCCGCCGGGAATTTTTGCCAGTCCCAGTTGTGGCGCGCGCCAGGCGTACAACGCCAATGACGCGCCAATTACCACCACCAGAAAGGCGAGAATAAACGCACCGCGCGCCGGATCGGTGGCAAACGCATGCACACTGGTCAGCACGCCGGAGCGCACCAGGAAGGTGCCCAGCAGCGACATGGAAAACGCCATGATGGCCAGCAACTCCGTCCAGCTTTTGAAAATGCCGCGCTTTTCGGTCACCGCCAGCGAGTGTATCAACGCGGTGCCGATGAGCCACGGCATGAAGGAGGCGTTTTCGACCGGATC
>JANPNU010000036.1:0-2826 GCA_031427615.1 Burkholderiales bacterium | reverse complement strand
CATACGGCAAACGGCGACGGCCCGAGCCGTTCCAGATGGCGCCGTGTTGTTGGCAATAAAACCGACGCCGCAGGCATCGTGTTCATTTAGCGGACTATAAAGACCCTGTGCTTCGGGTTGGTTAGCCGATGATGATGATGTTGATTGAGACATTATTTCCCCTGAAAGCGGCGAATCTGCTGAGGTTTCAAAATCTGTCCACCGGGTCACCCACGGGCTTGTGCAGCATGACAGCAAAACATGATCTGAGCTTGACTGAGTAAAACGCGAAACCCAAGCGATTGTTGTTTGGTAATCTGGACCGGGAGATTCGGCTTTTGGCCTGGGGGAATCAGCGTGGCGGGTGACGGGGTGTGGTCACGCGACGGTCTGAAAGACTTTTTTTGATCCGGTAGGTTGTATCATAACGCCCAATTTGGTGCGCTGCAATAAGGCAATGGCCGAGTCGGTCGCGGAAACCAAATTAGGCGCGCCGGCAACATGCTGAAGGCCGTAACAAGAGGTGAAATTATCCCGATCAGGGTATTTGCGTGGGCGACGGCGCTCAGAAATCCCTTGAGCCATCCAAAACGACCTAAAAACAGCGCATAATCGCTTGCAACTAAGTGAAAGTTGCGCTTTAATAAAGCGAGATAACTTCATAATTTTGAAGAAATTTACGGTTTTGAAAATAGGGGTTTCGTGGTTAAACGTGAAATGACCGATGTAAAAATAAAACTGAAGATTTCTTCTTCAATCGATGACAAAAGAGGGATACGCCGTGGCTAATCAACTTCTTACCGGCAATTTTGGCAAAGCAAGGGTCGCCAGCGACTTTGGCCTTGATAGTCTTTGGATCAAGCGTGGACTTTCCGCGGGGATCGCTGTGATCACTGCAGCGCTGATCACGGCGTGTGGCGGCGGTGGAGCGGCGGTGCCAACTGATGTTGGTGGAGATTTGCAGGTCCTGCCAGGTGTCACAGACATGTTCGCGGATACCCCGGTTACTTTTACCATCAGC
Organism: Burkholderiales bacterium; assembly: GCA_031427615.1. Taxonomy (GTDB): domain Bacteria; phylum Pseudomonadota; class Gammaproteobacteria; order Burkholderiales; family Usitatibacteraceae; genus UKL13-2. The sequence continues at coordinate 1,826 of JANPNU010000036.1, read as the reverse complement.
GGCGGGCAACGGCCATACACTGCATTTTCAAGCAATTCTAGTGTCTTGCCTCTCAACGTTACGATTTCGAGCGGGACGACTTTTGTGGCAACTGCGACCAATCCGGCCGCGGACACGGCGGTAACCATTACCGTGCGGGATTCGGCCGGAAAAACCGCATCCGCGACGGCCTCGGTCAAGTCCACGGTTTTGCTCAACACGATTGTGATCAAGCCCAGCACCAATAATGGTAACGTCTGCGGCGGCGCAAACGTCTGTTCGGGAAGTGATGCGGTTGCTAGCGTGACCGCCCAAAAGAATGGTAGTGCACTGGCCGGCCGCTCGATTCGATTTGATGTGGTCAGCGGGGGGCTGGGAATTGTATCGGGTGCCACCACAGTTGCGACGCAAACGGTTGTAACAGACAGTTTTGGTATCGCTGTGGTCACCGTTCGCGCGCCCAATCTCATTCCGTCGCAATATTCGATCTTACGGGCGACGGACGTCACGTCCGGCCAGAACACCAGTTATGTGTTGACCTTGGGTCAGACTATTGACCCAACGGCAATAAAAATCATCCCCGATAACTTCGCATGGACAGGCGCTTTTAAAGATTCCTGCGTCAGTGGAGCACTGACCAGCCATTTGGTGACCGGTGGTACACCGCCGTACACCGTTCGCCAGACGATTCCGGATTTCGCGGTGATTACTGGATCACCCTTAGCGCCGCCGAGTGTGCCTGTGCCGGCAAACGGCACCACACTGGGGATAAATGGCGGCACTCTTCTGGTCGTCGTGACTGGTTTTACTTGTAGTATCGGCGCGAATGGCAACACCATTACGGTCACGGATGCAATCGGCCGGGTCGCGACTTTTGTCATGGGTAATTCCGTCGGATCGTTGGATCGTCCCGCGCCAGGCGCAGCGATCACTCTGCCGGTTCCAAACCTGACCCCGAATTCCTTCACCGGTCTGGGCTGCGGAGTGGCGTTTTCATCATTTGTTTCGCAAACTATTCCGTCCGGATATACCGGTACACCACCCGTATTGAGTGTGGCTGCGCTGGAGCCGTTGCGGGTTGATGCCCAATTTTCCAGCGGGATTATCACCGTGACACGCCGCGTGACCGATCCGGGTGGTGGGGCTACTACCCTGGTGCGGGTTTCCAACGGGGTGAATTTCGCCGATCTCTCCATCACCCTGACCGGTGTTGCGCCGTTCACCTGCGTGGCGGGTGGAACCACGACTGCGCCGATTGTGGTGAACGCCGGAGTGCCGCTTGTGCTATCACTTGCCACCGAGCTTGGCCGCAGTAAATCCTCGACCATTTCAGGTGGCCGCGCACCGTTTACCTTGACGAGCAAATCGCCTACCATTGTGCTGGTCAGCAAAGACGGGGTGACCTATAGCACGGCCATTACCATCGCCGCCGGCGAAGCGCTGGTGTATTTTGTGCGCGCCCCGGGCACACAAGGGCAAACCTTCATCGAAATTATCGACAGCAGCGTGCCCGCGCAAACCGCGATTCAAATCGTCACAGTCGGGCCGTAACCGCCGACTACAACGTAAAATAGGCACCGCTTGGTGCCTATTTTTTTTGAGACATCCAGAACGAAAATTAAATATGGGCAATTCTATAAATCCCGTCATTCCCGCGCAGAGCCTGCCCCGGTATGCTTGAGGCCGCAGCGATAATTAAAGTTTTATAAGCAACTGATTTGCAAAAAAACTTAGATTCCCGCCTTCGCGGGAACGACGGTAATTTTAAATTTATAGAAGTGCCCACATGATGTCAAAGCCGATACGCTGGGTGTTATGGGTATTCGCCCTGGCGGCGGGTGCCGTGA
>JANPNU010000035.1:0-4947 GCA_031427615.1 Burkholderiales bacterium | reverse complement strand
CAGAATGCCGAGAACGGCCAGCACAATGGCAATCTCGATCAACGAAAATCCCACCGCTGCCATCGCAAATTTTTTCATCATGAATCTTTTTGCTTAATAACGGGCACTGCCCGGTGTACGCGGAAACGGAATCACGTCGCGGACATTGGACAATCCGGTGGCGTAGGAAATGGTGCGCTCGAATCCCAAACCAAATCCGGCGTGGGGCACCGTGCCATAACGCCGCAGGTCACGATACCAACTGTAATGTGCCGGATCCAGCCCCGCCTCGATCATACGAGCATCAAGCACATCGAGCCGCTCCTCGCGTTGTGAACCACCAATGATTTCGCCAATGCCCGGTGCCAGCACATCCATGGCCGCAACCGTTTTGTGGTCGTCGTTCAGGCGCATGTAAAACGCTTTGATCTCTTTTGGATAATTCATCAGCACCAACGGGCCGTTGACATGTTTTTCGGCCAGATAACGTTCGTGTTCGGATTGCAGGTCTATACCCCACTTCACCGGGAACTCAAATTTTTCCTTGGTGTTTTCCAATACCCTGATGGCGTCGGTGTAATCCATGCGCACAAATTCCGACTTGACAATATTTTCGAGCTTGGCAACGATGCCCTTTTCGATACGCTCATCAAAAAACGCCATGTCATCGGCGCGTTCATCCAGCACCGCTTTAAATACATATTTCAGCAGTGCTTCGGCGAGTGTGGCGTCATCGGCCAAATCCGCAAAGGCGATCTCCGGCTCGATCATCCAAAATTCAGCGAGGTGGCGCGAGGTGTTGGAATTTTCCGCACGAAAAGTCGGGCCGAAGGTGTAGACATTCGACAGCGCCATACAGTAGGTCTCAACATTCAGTTGTCCGGAGACGGTCAGGAATGCTTCACGACCAAAAAAATCCTTGGAAAAATCAATTTTTCCGTCGGCGGTTTTCGGCGGATTCACCATATCGAGTGTGGACACCCGAAATAATTCACCCGCGCCCTCGGCATCACTGGCGGTGATGATTGGCGTGTGAATCCACAAAAAACTGCGCTCGTGAAAAAAACGATGAATGGCTTGCGCGACCGTGTGGCGCACCCGGGTGGCGGCACTGATGACGTTGGTGCGCGGCCGTAAATGCGCGACCTCGCGCAAAAACTCCATGGTGTGGGCTTTGGGCTGGATCGGATAGGTATCCGGGTCTTCCACCCAGCCGATGACCTTGATGTCAGTCGCCTGCATTTCAAATGGCTGGCCTTTGGCGGGCGACGGCACAATCAGTCCGGTGCATTCCACCGCACAGCCGGCGGTGAGTTTTTGCACCTGGTCGGCGTAATTGGTGAGCGTGTTGGGCGCCACCACCTGCACCGGATGAAAACACGAACCATCCGAGACGTTCACAAACGAAATGCCGGCTTTGGAATCGCGGCGGGTTTTGACCCAGCCCTTAATCGTGGTCGGCACATCGGCCTGCGCACGGTTGGAAAGAATATCGAGACAGCTAAGATGCGGAGCAGAGGACATGACGATTTCAACAAAAAAAGACGATGCAACATTTTACTGCGTCAGGTGCGAACCGGCCCAAACGATTGTTTCGGCGCATTTGAATCGTGCCCGTTGGCCCAATTACCCCATACAATGTCTGCATGTCTGCGACCCCCACCCACCCCTATGCCGCGCTCACGCCGGATGTATTGCTCGACGCCGTTGAATCCATCGGTTTTCGCTGTGATGGACGTTTGCTGGCATTAAACAGTTACGAAAACCGGGTTTATCAAATCGGCCTGGAGGAGCCAAGGTCGTTGGTGCCAGCCCATAACGCCGCTGTGCCACCCAAACAGCTCATTGCCAAGTTTTATCGCCCCGAGCGCTGGACCGACACCCAAATTCTCGAAGAACATCACTTTGCCCAGTCCCTCGCCGACGCGGAAATTCCGGTGGTGGCACCGATGATCCACAACGGCCAAACGCTGCACAGCCATCTGGGTTTTCGATTTGCGTTATTTGAAAAACGCGGCGGCCGTGCGCCCGAATTGGATCGCCCGGAAGTGCGCAAGTGGATCGGCCGATTTTTGGGGCGCATTCATCTACTGGGTGCGGTTGCACCGTTTCAACACAGACCGACCCTGGATTTGGAGTCGTTTGGGCAAGTTCCGCGTGACTGGCTGGTGAGCAGCCACATGATTCCCGCCGACATTTTGCCCGCCTGGACCAGTGTGGTGGAGCAGGCGCTGGCCGGTGTGGCGGATTGTTATTCGCGCGCGGGCGCGGTAAAAATGATTCGGTTACACGGCGATTGCCACATGGGCAATATTCTTTATACCGATGACGGCCCACATTTTGTTGATTTTGACGATTGCCGAACCGGTCCGGCGATGCAGGACCTGTGGATGTTGTTATCCGGCAGCCGCGAGGAAATGGCTACACAATTACGCGACGCACTGGATGGTTACGAAGAATTTGCCGATTTTGACCGGCGTGAGTTACATTTGATCGAAGCCTTGCGGACGTTGCGGATGATTCACTACAGTTATTGGCTGGCGTCGCGCGCCGACGACCCGGCGTTTCAGTTGGCTTTCCTGTGGTTTTTTGGTGATCAGGCGCAGCGATACTGGCAAAATCAGATTCTGGCATTACGCGAACAGGTCGCCGCCATGCAAGAACCCCCGCTACAATTACAGACTTAGACGACAAAGAGGTGGCCACATGACCCTGAAAAGAACCGAATTGGCAAAAAACAAGATGATCAAAATTACCCACGCCGTCCGCATCGCCGGGGTGCCGGATCGTTTCGGCGCGGGCAGCGACTTGGTCGACCGCAAAGAGCAACGCCGGTTGGATCAGGCCGCGGGATTGATTCCATTTGCCTGCAAATTGCCGAGTACGCTCGTTCAGGCTCTGCATGCGCGCGTCGCGGCGGAGCAGTCCACCATGAACGATTGGGTGGCAGGTTTACTCGCCGCCGGCCTCGGTGTGCCAATCAAAAAATCTGCGGCCGAGTCACCTGCAACCGCCACACCTGCCATCAAACAACCAACCGCCGCCGCGCCGCCCGCTGTAAAGGTACCCGCCGCCAAACCAGCGGCCGCACCAAAAGTTGCAACTTCTGTGAAAGTTTCAAAGGCTGCACCTGTGACAAAACCGGCCGCGGTCGAAAAAACCGCCAAGGTGAGCAAGAAGGCAAAATAATTGCCTGCCTGACCTTTACCAACGGTCAAAACCGATCACATCGATGAATCAAGCACCACGCTTTTCATTAATCATCCCCGCGTATAACGAGTCGGCGAGATTGCCGCTGTTACTCGATAGTGTTGATGTGGCGCGCGCGCACTATCGAGGTGGTGCCGCGGCGATTGAGGTCATTGTTGGCGATAACGCCTCGACCGATGCCACGGCTGAAATTGCATTACAACGTGGGTGTCAGGTGGCGCTGGTGGAAAAACGAAATATTGCCGCGGCACGAAACGGTGGTGCGGCCATCGCCCAGGGTGAGATTGTTTGTTTTATCGATGCGGATTCGACCATCCACATAAATACGTTTAATGCGATTGATGACGCGATGGCGTCAGGCAAATTGGTGGTGGGTGCCACCGGTGTGCGGCCGGATCGTTGGTCTATGGGCATATTTTTTACCTGGCTGGTGGCCACACCGATTACCTGGCTTGCCGCCGTGGATGCCGGCGTGATCTTTTGTCATCGTCGCGACTTTGCGGCCATTGGTGGTTACGACGAGTCACTGCGTTATGCCGAGGATATTCAATTGCTGCGCATGTTGAAACGGCACGGTCGCGAGGGCCAACAGCCCGGACGAAAATTCGGCCGTGCCAAACACGTACTGGCAATCACCTCAATGCGCAAATACGACAAACACGGCGATTGGCACTACTTCACCATCATGCCGCGCATCGGTTTCTGGTTGTTGGTCAATCATCGCCGCATGAAAAAAGAAGCCGATGCGTATTGGTACACCGATCGTTAGGTCTGCTCAAAAAATTTCACACCCATCAGGCCGGCGTCCGAACGATCGTGTGGTAATTTTTTGGCCATTAACGCCTGCACCATTTCCAGCGCGGTTTTGTCACACGGCGGCAATTCGGCATCGGAAACCGCAATCGGCGTGGTGCGATCGCCCCATCGAATCAAATGCGCCGACAAGGTGAGGCCGGCACCAAACGCGGGAATCAAAACCAGCCCACCCGGCTTGACACGGCCCTCTTCGAGTGCATCCACCAGTGCGACCGGCGCGGTGGCGGCACTCATGTTGCCGTATTTGTGTACAGTCAAAAATACCTTATCCATGGGTGCGCCGGCACGTTTGGCCACCGCTTCAATAATCCGCAGATTCGCCTGATGGGGCACCACCACGTCAACGTCATCAATGGTCACACCAGCCTGCGCCAATACATCGATTGACGCATCCCCCATGCCCTTTACCGCTTTCTTGAATATTTCCTGACCGTCAAAATCCCATATTGTGTCGCCGTAAGTGATACCCAGGTTGGTATACAACGCACCTTTGCCACGCACCCGCAGCGTTTGCCGCGCGTCGGCGTAACACTGCAATTTCTGCGCGATCACGCCTTCCGGTTTGTCGGTTGGTTGAAATACCGCCGCCGCCGCACCATCACCAAACAATACGGAAACATTGCGATTATCCCAATCCATGAATTGAGAAATATGTTCAACCCCGATTACCAATACGTTTTTGGCCATGCCGGATTGGATAAACGCGGTCGCCGTCGACATGCCGTACAAAAAACTGGTACAGGCGGTATTTAAATCCATCGCAGCGGCTTTATCCGCGCCGAGTTTGAATTGCAATCCCGAGGCCGTGTTTGGCACATGTTCATCAAAACTGCAGGAACCATAAATGATTAAATCAATCTCGCCCGCTTCCAGACCCGCACAAGCGAGGGCGCGTTTGGCGGCAACATAAGAAAGCTCCAAGCCGGATACATGCGAAATTCG
>JANPNU010000034.1:0-8903 GCA_031427615.1 Burkholderiales bacterium | reverse complement strand
GAAGTTTTTTGGCGAGGTGACCGAAGCCCGGCCGTTACCCTTGTGGGTGTTCACGCTGTTGGCCGCGACCATCGCCGCATTAATCATTGTGGTGGGGGTATGGGGGCAATATACGCGCCGGGAACGGGTGGAGGGCTTTCTCGCTTCCGACGTCGGCGCGGCACGGGTGATGTTTGCCGATGCCGGGCGGGTTGCCGAATTGATGGTCAAAGAGGGGGATGTCGTCCCCAAGGGATTGCCGCTGGTGCGGGTTTCGTTTGAACGCTCGACTGGCCAGACTAAATCAACGGCGGCGGCGGTGGCCGGTGAGCTTGGCCAGCGGCGGGAATTACTCGAACGAGAACAGTCACAAATTCGTGAGCTTGGTGTCCAGCAGGTCGCGCAAATCCGCAAACGTGTCGCCGACTTAAAAACTGAAACGACCCAGCTTGACCGCGAGGTGCGTTTACAAGAACAACGCCTGGCATCGGCACGTGAGCAGGCGAAACGATACGAAGACCTCGGCAAGGAAAAGTTTGTGTCAGACGTGGTCGTCCGGCAAAAACATGACGAGGTGACGGACCAGGAATTAAAACTCCAGACCCTGAAACGTAATCGCGCCACACTTGATCGCGATCTGTCGACAGCAAAACTTGATGAACCGACTGCGGAGCTGCGCACCCGCACCCAGGCGGACCAGTTGTCACAAAAAATATCCGAGGTGCAACAATCGTTGGTTCAAGAGGACGCCAAGCGCGAAGCCATTATTCAGGCACCGATAGACGGCATTGTCACCAATATTGCGGTCAGCGTAGGCCAATCGGTTGCCGCCGACGCCAATTTTGCGACCGTGTTGCCCAAGGGCAGCATGTTACGGGCAGAGCTGTTGGTTCCCACCCGCGCCATTGGTTTTATTACCAAAGGGCGTGAAGTTGTGCTGCGTTACGAGGCGTTTCCATATGAGCGTTTTGGTCAATACCGCGGTGTGGTGGCCGATGTCAGCCAGGCGGTATGGTCGACTGGTGAAAAAATCGGACCCCTGACGATTCGTGAACCGGTTTACCGCGTCACGGTTGCGCTGGATAAACAAACGGTCAACGTCGGCGGGCAGGAACTCGTTTTGAAATCCGGCATGTTGGTCAACGCCGACATTCTTCTTGAAAAACGTTCGCTGCTTGAGTGGCTGTTTGAGCCGGTGATGCAATTGCGGGGGCGCTTCTAATGTTTGCCGGACTATTTGCTGCGTTTAAAAAACACGTGCCGATGATTTTGCAATCCGAGGCGCCGGAGTGTGGCATTGCCTGTGTGGCGATGGTGGCAAGCCATTACGGCCATGAGACCGATTTGATTGCGATGCGTACCCGCCTGTCGCCATCGCTCAAGGGCATTACGCTCAAACAAGTCAGTCAGGTCGCCGAAACCATGGGGCTGGCGTCGCGCGGCGTAAAAGCGGACATGCCGGCGCTGGGAAAATTGCAATTGCCAGCTGTACTGCATTGGGATATGAATCACTTTGTGGTGCTGACGGATGTCACCAACAAAACCATCACGGTGCACGACCCTGCCCGTGGTATCCGCAAACTGACCTTTGCTGAGGCCGGCAAACATTTCACCGGCGTGGCGATGGAATTCACGCCGACGCCGAGTTTCAAAAAGCAGGATGAGCGCAACAAGATTGGTGCCTTTCAGCTGTTGTCGGTCGGCTCGGGGTTGCGCGGCGCGATTGCCCAATTGGTATTGCTGTCGTTTGCCATTGAAATATTCGCCATTGCCATGCCGTTTTTTCTGCAACTGACGGTGGATCGGGTATTGGTCGGACGCGATCGTGATTTTCTGACCGTGCTGGGTGTGGCGTTTATTGCGCTGGTATTTATTCAGATGATTGTGACCGCGATTCGTGCCTGGGTGGGGGTGTACGTATCCACACGATTTAATTTGCGTCTGTTGACGGTGTTGTTTAACCACCTGCTGCGCCTGCCACTTGGTTGGTTTGAAAAACGCAATATTGGTGACATTGTTGGCAAGTTTCGCAGCGTGGATGCGATCCAAAAAACACTATCGACAACCTTTGTTGAGACGTTTATTGACGGCGTGATGGTGTTGATTACGCTTGGCGTAATGACCTTTTACAGTCTGAAACTCACGCTGGTGGTGCTCGCCGCCACCGGTCTTTATGCTTTGTTGCGCTGGTTTTTTTATTACCCGCAGCGTTATGCGACCGACGAACAACTCGCCCACGAGGCCAAGGCGTCGACTCATTTTATTGAGACGCTGCGCGGCATGATGGCGATCAAACTCAACATGCGGGAAAACGAGCGCCGTGTTGCCTATCAAAACTTGGTGGTTGAACACATTAACGCCAACGTCAAAGTGCAAAGTGTCGGGATCTTTCAGCGGCTGGCGCAGGGACTGATTTTTGGTGTTGAAAGCGTCATCGTCATTTGGATGGCGGCGATCCTCGTCATGGAAGGCCAATTTTCAGTCGGCATGTTGTATGCCTTCATCGGTTTCAAATTGCTGTTCTTGACGCGGGTCAACAATCTCATTGAAAAGTGGAACGAATTTCGGATGCTCGATCTGCATGCCGAACGTATCGCCGACATTGCCCTGACCGAGCCCGAGGCTGGCATGGCCAGTATTGCTTCCGTGGCGCCGGCGACCGATGTGACGGTACACATTCAAGCCAATGACCTGGGTTATGCCTATGGCCCCGAAGGATTTGCCTTTCGCCATGTGTCGCTGGAAATCAAACCCGGTGAGAACATTTGTCTACTCGGCCCATCTGGTTGCGGGAAAACAACACTTTTGAAGGTTTTGCTCGGTTTGCTCACACCCACCGAAGGGCAAATTATCGTCAATGGACGCAACCTGAAGGACTGGGATATGGCGCACTACCGCGGGTTGGTGGCGGCGGTGATGCAGGATGACCAATTGTTTGTTGGCTCGATTGCCGATGCCATTGCCTTTGGCGACCATTTTGATATGGATGAAATCAAGGCGTGCGCCGACGCGGCGCAAATTCACGCGGATATCGAGAAAATGCCTATGGGGTATTCCACGTTTGTAGGTGCGTTGGGCTCCTCGTTATCCGGCGGGCAAAAACAACGCGTGCTGCTGGCGCGCGCCCTGTACCGCCAACCCCGCCTGCTCATCCTGGATGAGACTCTGGATCAGGTTGATATCGAGCAGGAGGGGTTAATTCGTGAGGCGGTTGAGGCGCGGGTTTCGACGCTGGTGATGGTGAGTCACCGGGGTAGTATTTCAAACAGCAGTGAGAAATCGATTTCAACAATTCACATAGCCGGGAGTTAGCCGATGGTGTCTACACCAGCGCCGCCACCGACAAAGGCGAGTTCATGCAAATTGATCGGGCTGAGATCTTCGATTTGTTCATTTACTGCTTGGGTTGGAAGCTGTTTGTTTGATTGAGCGGATGCGTTCATTTGGATCTCCAAGATTTTATTTAGGGGAGTTGGTTGCTGTGGATTTGTATTAGCCGATGGTGTCTACACCAGCGCCGCCACCGACAAAGGCGAGTTCATGCAAATTGATCGGAATCAATCCGTCGCAGGAAGAAATTTCAGAAACAACAATGTCGACCGATGAAAAACTAAGCATAGTGAATTCCCTTGGTTGGTAGGTGGATGGAGTAAAGTGTGATGCAGTTCACAATTTGTAGATTACTACTTTCTAACCCACTGATCAATAACGAGTTTCACATTTGGATTGCATGATGAACCAAAATTTTGTCAACGAAGTGACTGCAAGACTTCAATCAGACTTTGATGACAACTCGGAGTGGTTTGAAGTCGCATATCGTCGACTTGTTAGTTTTGATGGGCCGATAAAACCGGAGTTATTTCAGTCCATGTTCAGTAAGGTCATGGAGTACTTTTACAATCGGTCAAAATTTAATCAAGCGCTTCAGCTGGGCGAGCGTGGAATTGAAATTAGCCAGCGGCTGGGTTGGAAGCCACAGCTACGCTTTTTCCATCACTTCACCGCAGTGTTGCTTAAGTCAATTGGCGACCAAGGTCGTGCTACTTCACATTTGGTTGCGGCACTCGAGATTGCATGGGAAATTCACGACCGAGTTGCCGAGTGCCGTGCACACGGGCAGCTTGCTAGCACGTTGCTCATGACTGGCCAATTTGACGGGGTAATAAAGTCAGCAAGGACGGCTTTGGCAATCGCATCAACTTGCCCAGATTCGGTTAGAGAAATCAAGTTTCAGTGTAATCAACTTATCGCCGAAGCTTCATTGCACTTGATGCACAAGGCTGACGAGCGCCAGCAACGACTTGCGGAAGGATTGCTTTCAATCACAAATGCCGTACGAGAGGCCGGCGAGCCAACGACAAAATTTGAGATGGTGCAGGTTAATCGGATGCGGTTAACTCAAGTCCAGTTATATGTCCGCGCAGGCCAAATTGATGATGCTAGCAACGCCGCAAAGCAGTGCAGAGTCCTTGCCGACGCAAGTGGAAATCCAAATGCCACACTCAATGCAGATATTGCAGATGCGATGGTTGACGGGGCGCGAGGAAATTTTGTAGACGCGAGGCAAAGTCTAAGGCGGCTCATTGCAGACTCCGACCTGCAAGATGACATGAAGGGTGACGCCATTGCCGGCCTTGCGTTTGTTTTTGAGCACAGCGGCGACATAAAGGGAGCGGAGCAAGCACGCGAAGACCTGTATCAATCTTGGCAACGCAAACACATTGCAACCGCACACAGAATTTTCGACCAACTTGCATCACAGTATCCACCGGATAAGACTCAGGCGCTAAACGCTGCCACGATGGAAGCAGTGGAGACAATAGCTCTTGTAGGCGAGGTGCATGATGACGACACTGGTACTCACGTATATCGCGTGGGTGCCATGACTGCTCTCTTGGCAAAAAAACTTGGCATGTCAGACGACGAGGCCACGCAGTTGGATTATGCTGCGCGACTGCATGACATTGGAAAAATTGCGATCCATATGGACATAATGCAAAAGCCTGGCTCGCTTTCTCGAATTGAGCGTGCAGAAATGCAAAAACACACAACGATCGGAGCAACAATTCTGGCTAAAATCGTGCACCCAATAATGAGCATTGCATCGCAAATTGCCGGTGCGCATCATGAGCGTTGGGATGGCGAAGGTTATCCTGTTGGCCTGTCAGGAGAAAGCATTCCATTTTGCGCAAGAATCGCGACCGTTGCCGACGTATATGACGCCCTTACGCACGCTCGCGCTTACAAGCACGCATGGGAAGCTGAGCATGCTATTGCAGAAATAATTCGAGGCCGAGGCACAGCATTTGATCCTGCAGTCGTCGACGCATTCGTGCAAGTTGTACAAAAGTTAATTGCAGAATTTGGCGAAGATTCAGTAGATGTGGTACTGGGTGCCAGCTCCCAGGACAATGCCCTAGTTTCGGCCCGCGAATTTTTAAAGAAAGTATCTTTGCAAACTGTGATTTGATCGGAATGAATCCACGTTGGCGAATATTTCTGACCAACTTATCCGATTGGACGGCCATTTCGGGCTCTGACTGTACTTGTTGAAAGTTTTCAATTTTAGAAGGTAAGTAGGTTTGAATGCATTGCTGGGTGAAGAGGCCCGAAAGTCGAGCTTCAATCGGGCGAAAGGTCAGATTTGGGACAATTTGCGGCTCGCCAAAGTGCAATATCAGAATATAAATTTGCGCGCCGTCAATTTGCAGCGTTAGCGCTCGCACACTTTCGATCATTTCGTGGCAATGCGCCTGTCACGCCTACGTGCCGACATTGCGGGAACCCCCCTTTTCCCGCTATAATTTCGCTCTTTATCTGACATCGGCAATTTTCGGGAAAAACCGTCAATGCGACACCGTTTTGTGGTCGGAAACTGGAAATTGAACGGCAGTTTGGCTGCAAATGCAGCTTTGTTGGCGGAATTGTTGGTTGCCAAGCCCGTGGATGGCAAAACGCTGGGTGTTTGTGCGCCTTACCCGTATTTAGCGCAGCTTCAGCAATTATTGGCTGGAAACGCGCGCGCTGCCTTGAGTTTTGGTTCGCAGGATGTGAGCCGGTTCGACAAAGGCGCGTACACCGGCGAAGTGTCGGCGGCGATGGTGAAGGAATTTGGTTGTTTGCTCGTCATTGTTGGACATTCTGAGCGCCGGGCGGTGTTCGGTGAGTCGGATGCGGTGGTAGCAGAAAAGTTTGGTCGCGCCAAGGTGGCAGGGTTAAGACCGATTCTTTGTGTTGGTGAATCACTGGCCGAGCGGGAAGCGGGCACCACGGAAATTGTGGTGGCTCGGCAGCTAGGTGTGGTGATTTCGATGTATGGTGTGGCGGCGCTGAAAAATGCCGTGCTGGCGTATGAGCCGGTATGGGCAATTGGCACCGGAAAAACGGCGTCACCCGAGCAGGCGCAGGAAATTCATGCGTTTTTACGTGAATTTGTGGCGAAGCATGATGTTGAAGTCGCCCAAACACTGCCTATTTTGTATGGGGGGAGTGTGAAAAAGAGCAATGCCGCCGAGCTTTTTGCCAAGCCGGACATCGACGGTGGGCTGATTGGCGGCGCCTCATTGGTGGCAGAAGAATTTTTGGGAATTTGGCAGGCCTTGTAGTTTTCTGAGGACTGCTTTGTTTTAGTGTGTTTGTTGTCTGTCTTGCGTTTCGAGGGCGGGTGGCAAGATTAACAATTGGGAAATGTAATGTTTGCTTCTATTATTTTGACGTTTCATGTGTTGTTGGCGCTTGCTTTGGTCATTCTGGTATTGATCCAGCATGGTAAAGGTGCCGATATGGGCGCGGCGTTTGGAACCGGTTCCGCCGGCAGCCTGTTTGGTTCATCTGGCGCGGCAAATTTTTTGTCCCGTTCGACCGCAGTTTGCGCGACGCTGTTTTTTGTGACCAGTTTGGCCCTGACTTATAGTCATTCGCCCGGCAGCCAAAGTCTGACCACCGGCATCAGCAAAAGTGTGACAACACAAAAGGATGCAAAAAAGGACGCGGCAGATGCCATACCGGCGCCAACATCCAGTACTGCGCCCGCACCGGCTGCGCCAGTGACCCCTCCGCCAGCACCACAACAGATTCCAAAATAGGTGTAATTAGCGCAATCTTATGATGCAAATCAAATGCTGCGTTGCGTCAATCGTTTCAAATAGCAGTAAAATTTGCAGATGAATTTGGTAATGCCGTCGTGGTGAAATTGGTAGACACGCTATCTTGAGGGGGTAGTGGCGAAAGCTGTGCGAGTTCGAGTCTCGCCGACGGCACCAATCAAATGGCCTGATGGCGATACGTTCAACCTGGGTTGAAGCGTTGGCCGGGTCAAGTGGTAAAACTAGCAAGGCAGGTTAAATTGATTTCTCTCATCGCCCGCATTAAAACTTCACCACACTCGAATGCTTGAAAATTATTTTCCCATTCTGTTGTTCATCGCCATCGGTATTGCCGTTGGTGTGATGCCGGTTATTGGCACCAAAGTGCTGACCGTGTTGCTTGGCAACGACAAGCCATACAGCGAAAAACTCTCTCCTTATGAATGCGGGTTCGAAGCCTTCGAAGACGCACGCATGAAATTCGACGTACGGTATTACCTCGTCGCGATTCTGTTTATTTTGTTTGATTTGGAAATTGCATTTTTCTTCCCTTGGGCGATCACCTTGCAGGAGCTTGGCTGGTTTGGCTTTTGGTCGATGATGGTGTTTTTGGGCATTCTCGTCATGGGCTTTATTTACGAGTGGAAAAAAGGCGCGTTGGACTGGGAATAAATTATCGACAAATGGTGATTAACGCCGTTTGTTGGACTGATGGCCGCATGCTGCTGGCAAAACCGGTAAGCATGTGAACATGAATCAAATTGTTGTTTGGTCGATTGGAGATTTTCAATGCCGGAAGGTGGCGTTTCAACTCAGGGGTTTGTGACAACGTCGGTCGATTCATTGTTGAATTGGGCGCGTACCGGTTCAATGTGGCCGATGACCTTTGGTCTTGCCTGTTGTGCCGTCGAAATGATGCATGCCGGTGCGTCGCGTTATGATCTTGACCGCTTTGGGATTGTTTTTCGTCCCAGCCCACGCCAGTCCGATGTGATGATTGTTGCCGGTACCCTGTGCAACAAAATGGCACCGGCACTGCGCAAGGTGTATGACCAGATGTCAGAGCCGCGTTGGGTGGTTTCCATGGGCTCATGTGCCAATGGTGGTGGTTATTACCATTATTCGTATTCGGTGGTGCGCGGTTGTGACCGCATCGTACCGGTCGATATCTATGTCCCTGGTTGTCCTCCGACTGCGGAGGCTCTTCTTTACGGTTTGATCCAATTGCAAAACAAGATCAAACGTACCAACACCATTGCGAGGGCATAAGACGCAATGTCTGTAAAACCAGAACAACTGCAGGCCGCACTAACAGTCGTACTCGGTGACAAACTTGCCAAACTCATTGTTGATCGTGGTCAGATCATTGTTGAGGTGAGCGCCGAAAACTATCTGGCAGCGGCAATGATTCTGCGCGACGATGCCGCGCTTGATTTTTCACAATTGATTGATTTGTGTGGTGTCGATTACTCTGGATGGGGTGAGGGTGCCACCACTGAAACTTCATTTCCCGGGCGATTTGCCGCGACCAGCCAACTGTTGTCGATTCATCACAATTGGCGGGTTCATCACCACTCGTCGGATAGACGTCATTGCTGCAAAAAAGCGCAAGATGTCCAGACTTCATTTGACCGGAAAAACGCTTACGAGCGCCTATATAAAATGAACTGTTTAGTTGGTTATATCGCATAGCGTTTTATTCAATGGTTATGTGTTTTCAGAAAAGAAGGACCGGGTGTATTATTTTAATTGTTGATCATTCCCCACTTCATGACCTCATCTTCTGTAATTTCTCTGGAGGCGGTTTTTCCGAGCACCTGATGGATATCTCTTGGGGAA
>JANPNU010000033.1:0-2702 GCA_031427615.1 Burkholderiales bacterium | reverse complement strand
CACCCAATCCAACCAACGGATTCACCAATACCGCAGTGCCGACCGCCGCCACACCGCTGATACGTGGAATCACCGTAACCAGCAAATTTTGCCGTTCGGCTGGCAATGAAATGTCACCGGTCATTTTGACGTCGGTGGCCGGCCCGGATATGTCAAACTTTTTGGCAAACATAATTCCGTCGGTGATGGTAATGTCTCCGTCGATTTTGTCAAATGCCAGACCTTCACTAAATAGATCCCGAAAATCAAACGTCAATCGACGCGGTATCGACTGCAAACTGATGAGCCCCAATAACTTACCGGCACCGGCCTCAATTTTTGCAAACTGTCCGCGCTCGGCATGCACCTTAAAGGCACCCGAGAGATTGACCATTTGGAACTGATAGGTATGGCCCGGCCACGTCAGCGTGCCCTCGAGCCCCCCCCGTCCACCCTTCATGTGATCACCGTACCCAAACTGTGTAAACAACGCATTCAGATTGCTTGACTCCAATTTGACGTTCATGCTGGTCACCGACTTCACCGGCCCCGCACTGGGCGGCGCAAACGGATCGCCATATCGCTGCCAAATGCCATTCATGTCAACTTTGACGTGGCCATTCGAAATCGTCAGCTGATCAATTCTCCAATTGGCAACTTGCGGTGTCGCGATCAGCTCGAGTTTGCCCAGCCATCGACCCTTGAAGGAAAAATCATCAGCAACAATATCCAGCGCCGGCAAGTCGCCCTCGTTTTTAGCCAATTCGGTGATGGGCGCGGTCGTGGTCGTCTTGGCATTGGCGGGGGCAACCTCACCGGCAGATTCATCAATGACCACCAACTTTTTTAGCCGCGCCCGCACCGCGCCACGCTGATTAAATGCCGCCGCTCGCCAGGTAAAGTCCCCCTCGACTTCCTTGCTGGTCACTGACATGGCCCACAAGTCGGCCGTTCGCCGACCTTTGATCTGAACGTCTTCAAAATTGCGCCCGTAGGCAAACAATTGCCCGGTGCGGAAATCAATTCCGGCGAAGTGACTCTCTGGCTTTGGCGCAAGGCTGTCGGCCGACGGGTCGGACGGCGTGGGATAAAAATTTTCTGTTGCCTTGAGCCATTGGTCAAAATTGAGTTTGGTTAAGGTCCCTGTCAACCAGATGCCGTCTGCAATGGGCGCATCACCCGCCGATTCACCAACCGTGGCAATACCACCATAAAATTTCAAGTCACCGACGGCATCCGGCCGACGTTGAAAGCGCGCATCAATCCGGGTTGCGGCACTGTCGCTGGTGCCACCCGTGGCGATATTGCCCAACATGGAAATGCGAATTTTTTCTTCCGCTTTGCCGACCGCGATAAACGCCACCTTCACACGCCGCGCTTCATCGGCACGTTTGTGGAGCGGCGCCGGCAATAACGCCGTCACACCGACCATGGAGGCATCAACGGTAATATCGACCGCACCGTTTTTTGGCGCAATGCGGCCGGAAAAATCGGTGGCGCCGGAAATTTGTTGTGGCATCACAAACGGCAACACATCACCCAGCTTTTGCACATCCGCGCGACCGGAAAAATCGGTGATCACCCCTGCCTCGCCGCCACCGGCGATATTGATGTTCATCGGCTGCCCGTAGGCGATGCCGTTGATGGCGGTACTTTTAACACCGGTTTCGGTGAAGGCAATACTGCCGGACAAATTGGAAATTAGTGGGCCCACCACCGGCTTGGCACTGCCCTTTGCCAATTTGTAATTGCCGCTGATGCGAAATTTTGGTGTCTTGGCATTGGCCACCGTGCTGCCATTCACTCCCAATGGAATCGACAGATTTAACGCCAGTTTGCCAGGACCCTCCATTTTCACCACCTTGGTGAAAGCGCCGATGCCATCAATCATCGGACTTTCACGCAAATAACGGGCGACATCCTCGGCGCGGGCATCGGCTGCACCAACAATGGTCAACACCGACGGATGTTCTGCAAAATCGGCCACCGCCAGTGATGTGTTCTGGATGCGCGCACCAAAAATCATCGCCGATTCGATTTCCGCTTTCATTGCGGTGTTTTCAAATGCCAGCGTGCCGTTAATTTTGTTTGCCTGCGGCCAGCCCTCGGTATATCGGAAATCAATATCCTTGAGTTTGGCTTTGACACTGAAATGGCCACCCTTGCCGTGATGAAAAGGGAAATCGTAAATGTTGCCTTTCACTGCAAAATCGGCGCCATCCACCACACCACCACGGGTCGCCCACTCGATATATTTACGGGTATTGTCCATGCCATTAGGCAAATAATTGGCCACTGCAACCGCATTGGCGTGCCGCAGTTTGCCGGTCACGTCCAGCGATCCCGGCTGCAACGCAACCGCGAGCTCGGTGCCGGGGGCGGCGCGTGGCCGCGAATATTTGCCGCTCAACTCCAGCGAAAAATCGGCATTGGCCATGGCCAATTTGCCAAAGTCGATGAAAATTTCCTTGGCCGTGACCGACCATTTGCCTTGGCAGTCGAGACTGTCAAATCGTAACGGTGCGCGAAAATGGGCGGGCAGCTCGATGCTGAGCCCTTTGGACGCGACCGTGAACACACCACGTTTATCGTCACCATCAATGGTGCCGCTAAAGCCGGTCATGCCGGGATTTTTTTCGCCCGGTAACACACCAAAATCGGCGAGTGTTCCCTTGATTTGATAGGACGTTGGTTGGTCGAGCGAACCCTGCCAGGCAAAACGC
>JANPNU010000032.1:0-9161 GCA_031427615.1 Burkholderiales bacterium | reverse complement strand
GCGGCTTCTCCCCCGGCGCCTCGTGCCGCCGCTCCGGCGCCCGCACCCCCGGCGGTCGCGAAGGCGCTGCCGCCCACCGGCCCCCTCGACGAGCTCTTCCGGACGATGGCGCAGTATCCACGATGCAAGTTTTCCTCAAGCTCTCCGCCGCAACAGCGTCTTTAGGGAGCGCTAGTCCGCGCGCACTTCAGCAAGCAAATCAGGGTGTCGATTAAGCACCTTGAGTAATTTCACGAGGGAAACGGGTGGTTTAGACCTGCCATTTTCGTAGCGCGAAAAAGCATTCGCGCCGCCCCCAAAAATCTGCCCGGCCTCACGTTGATCGAGCGAGAGTTTTTTTCTAACACTGGCAATGAACGTCGGGTCGACGGCGGCAGCATTCTCTTGTTGGTTGAAGTCCAGCATTAGTGCGCTGGTTCTCACGGACTCCTCCATTTCGAGGACGGCTTCACCGCATGCCGGACAGTAATCTCCCGTCACGTCTTCGATAACCGTGGATTCGCCCTTGTATGTGTAGGACATCGGACGCGTGTCATGAATGAGCTCGGCACCGCCGCAAGAGGGACATCTCATATTCATAACTTCTTAAATGTTGGTGTCGATTGCAGAAAATGCGCCTGCCATCAACTCAATATCGGCCCTCGCGATGCCGCTCTTGGCGGCTAGGATGCGCCAATTCCCGACGACGTTGCGCACTTCATCGACGATATCGTTCGCCGCCTTGGGAGACAGGGCGTATAGCTCTGCTGTCGATAGAACCGTATCGATATCCGGCTGGCGATCATAGTCGTCTAGCGCCAGTATGTGCTCAGCCTTATCGATTGACGGACTCATATCAAAGGCCGGTGATAGACGCCAGCCCCGTTGCGTCAGGATGAATCCATGATTGCGAAGATGATCGTCGCGATTGCCAACGGCGACGTTGAATACGACTCGCCGAAATAACTGTGCCAAGTCGTGGGTTATTTGGCCCTTTGCTCCATTCCTTTGTAAGAACTCAGCCAGCTCAAGATAGCTCCCGTTCTGGCCATCTTCTTTCCGGAGCACCGTCATTGCAGAGGAATAGAAGCGCCTGCGCGCACCATTGCGATCAAATCGTTTGGTGCAGAATGTGTGAAAGTCTGAGCCGAAGCGGCGTGTATGAGCAGGCGGAACCGCAATTCCCGCCTGCGCTGCCATCTGATGCACCAATCCCTCCCACGCCCCGATATCGCGAACGTCGTCACGAGCGGGAAATTTGGCGATCCACAAGCCCCCGTCATTGTCACGAAAATTAGCCTTCGGCCGCGCGCCCCCCAACGATGCGCCGGGGGCTACCAAGACAGCAAGCCACTTTCGCAGCTTGTCTAGGTCGTCGATCTTCTTGGCGCTCAATTCGCCAGCGATGGCTTCTAGCTCGCGAAGACTAGCGACTGGCGGCGCGGCCAAGCCATCGTCCGCCAGGAAATTTGCGTCGGCATCATGGCGGAATCGAAGTGCACCCTGACGGGTTTCGTCCTGGACGCCGAGCAGGAAGTCCCATGCATAAAGTGTGCGTGGCTTTCGGTGGTCATCCTTGGCCTCAAGCCCCTCTCGCCGCCGCATCAATACCTGCCCCCACCGATCGGGAGAGGAATCGAGGAACACGCCAAAATTCCCCATGTCGGGCTTGGGGAAAAACGGGGCCTTGTCCAGCGTTAGATCCGGGTCCAGAGCAAACGCCGCCGGGTTCGTCAGCCAGTCTTTGTGATAACTGAATCGCAATTGCCCGCGTTCATGATGCAAAGTGCCAACGCAGATTAAGTCAACGGCAAAATCAGCGTCGAGCCAGACTTGGATTTCGGATGGCAAACGACTCATGTTGACCCTCGTTGTCTGTGCGGCTTTGGCAGTTCGAGATCTTGCAAGCGGCGGCCCAGAATATCGTCTTTCGCGAGCTGCTCAAGGTCGCTCTGCAAGTGCAATACGCCGAGGATCTTGAGATAGGTCCCCAGTGTCACAGCTGGGTCACCCTGCTCTGCCCGATACAACGTCTTTCGCGCGATACCAGCCCTTTCAGCGACGGTGTCGGCGGAGAACTTTCTACGTAGGCGAGCGAGGCGCAGTCGCCCCCCTAGACCCGACAAAAGAGTCTGCTCAGAAGAAAATGTAGGTTGGGCTTTGGCAGGCATAATGAGTCATATTATATACAAAACAATAATATATTGAGCATAATATGACACGTTACTGTATCCTGCAGTGCAAATCTTGCAGCGCTCGCGCCTTGTTTGGTGACAGACCATAAAAAAACGCGACAGCCGTCCACATCTACCGTAGCCAAAACGTAGCTACGGTAGATGCCGCTAAGGAACCTCTGATCAAGTCCATGCCAAAAATCTTGCGTCGATATTGGGGCATCTGTGGCGTTGTACCCTCGTGCGGTAGCCCCGCAACGCACCTTCGTCACACATCTTGCATATACCCCAATCACAACATAATCAATTCGAAACCGACTTAATCAGAGGTTCCCTTGACAGGTCCGAATCGTGACCCAAGGTTGGCACCATGACTGCAATAGCGCCATGTTTAAGAATCCAGCGCGCAGCGGACTGTTCCAGATACTGCAAGGTTTTGCTGCGAAAACCCATTGCTGTTGGTACCTGATTCAGCAATCGTGCCGACAGGCCGATTTTTAACGGGCGGATGCTCATAACCCATCCCCTGTCCAGCGGCGTATCTGTTGCCGCACGATTTCAGAAAACATGCTCTCGCGGGTATGAATGAATCGTAACCATGTCGGGCAACAACTTGCGCAGTCTGACTCTCATATCACTCGGTTAAGCAATTTCACCCGCGAAAATAGTCGGCCATTTCACCAATTCGCCAATTCAATCCACTTGTTATCGAGGCAACGAAACGTTGAGGCTGTAGGAAAACCCCATCGGGAAAAAGTGCGGAAAATATCGATGAATTCGGCCTCTCAGAATCGCGTAGACGGCGCTATCTCTTCGTCGGGAATGGTGAACGTCCCACCTATTTACCCTCGGCATTGCGTCGGGGACTTTGCCTACAGCCTGGTTGTACGTTTCTACAAATATATTGACAACGATTACCTGACCGTAACCTTTCTATCCCCACCGCAATTTCATGATGATGACGGCCATTGACAAAACTAGCGTGACAATATTGGCAACAATAATCGGCGTTGATGCAATCAACAGACCATAAACCAACCATAAGGCAACACCACCGGTAAAACTGATGTACATCGGCAGGGAAATATCACGCGCACTTTTGGATGTCCAAATTTTGATTACCTGCGGCACAAACGAAATCGTGGTCATGCAGGCGGCGAGCGTGCCGATGATTGTTATCCACTCTGGTTGCGAAAGTTCCATCATGTTTTTAGTGAAAAGGGCGTGAAGTTGGTATGACGATCGAAATAATCCTCTGCTTCCACCCTCTTCAGCCAGCGTACGACTCGAACGGTCAACGGCAGTAAAAGTATTTCGACCAACACCTTCAACAACCATTGCGCGGCCATCACTTTGAACAACAGCTCATTACTCCAGATTCCGTAAAAGGCAAGCGGATAAAACAGCAAAGAATCAATGCCTTCGCCAAACACAGTCGACACCACAAAACGCCAACCCATGCGTTTGCCGTTATCGGCCAACTTCATTTTCGCCAATACAAACGAATTGACGAACTCACCACAAAAATAGGCGGTCATGGAGGCCAGTACGATTCGCAATGTTTGACCATAAATCGTCTGGTAGGCAGCTTGATCCGGCCAACCGGGGGCGGGCGGCAACGCCACAACGACCGTTGCCATCAATGCTGCAAATGCCATGGCAATAAACCCCGCCCAAATTACTTTGCGCGCCCGCGCATAACCATACACTTCGGTCAATATGTCGCCAAAAATATAGGCAAGCGGGAAAAACAACACACCGGCACCAAATGTAAACGCGCCGATCCATGGCAGTTCAATTTGCGCCGCTTTGGCAGGGCCGATCAAATTTGAACATAGAAAAACCGTGACAAACGCAACCATCACCAAATCGTAAAACCGATATTGGCGGGAAAGGGGCAACCTAGATGCCGCCGTCCCATCAGCAATACTATTTTTTGTTTCAGACATCTCGTTGCCGCCGCATTTCATACATTGCAATGGCCGCACACACCGCGGCATTCAGTGATTCGGTTTCACCTGGCATCGGAATCGTGACAAGCTGGCTGGCCGCCGCAATCACGCTCGGCGCCAGTCCCGCACCTTCGCTACCGATCAAAATCGCGACCGGGCCAGACAAATTTGTATTCATAATGGATGTTGCCGCGAGTTGTGACGGCACCATGGCAAGTGAAACACCGCCGAACTTGCCAAGAAACTCGACAACATCCATCCCTTCAACAATGTTGATTGCAAAATGAGCCCCCTGTCCCGCGCGCAATACCTTCGGCGACCATGCAAAGGCGGTACCCTGCCCCAGCAAAGCGTGGCGAATCCCAAACGCGGCGGCACTGCGCAAAATGGTGCCAACGTTGCCGGGGTCTTGCACGTTGTCCAGAACAATGACGGCATCGGCGTTGGCCGGAATGCGCTGCGATATTGGCGTGTCTACAATGGCCATAATCGCCGCCGGTGAATCCAGCGCCGACGCTTCGTTAATCAATGCATCAGCAAGCACGTTGGTCACAACATCGGTGCCCGCGATTTTTTTCAGCAGCAAGACCGCATCGTCACTGTTGATGGCCGACTCACGAATGGCCACCGACAACGGCATACGGCCGGAGGCAATAAACGCGTCAACCAGATGCGCCCCATCCAAAACGGTATGCCCACTTTTTTTACGCTCGCGCGATGAATGTGCCAGTGCAATCAGGTGGCGAGCGAAGGGGTTGTCGCGGGAATGAATAGCCTTCATCGCACTATTGAAACACTAATATATACGCCAATCTCCGACCATTTATGCCCGGAAACGACCGCCAAACGGATAGTTTCAATAACCATACCAGCGCGACTCATCATAAATTTTTGCACTTCATTTTTTGCTCCGCCAATCGCACCGGCGCAAAACTCCGACGATGAATCGGACATGGGCCATGCTCCGTCAGCGCAAGCATGTGAACACGTGTGCCGTATCCCTTGTGCCGGGCGAATTCATATAACGGATATCGCTCATTCATCTTGACCATTTCACGATCACGCGCATTTTTCGCCAAAATTGAAGCCGCTGAAATAGCTGCCTCAACGACATCACCACCAACAATCGCGCGCGCCGGCATAAAGAGCCTGGGGATATACAACCCATCTACCAGCGCCTCTTCCGGTGTCACCGATAATCCCTCCACCGCACGTTTCATCGCCAGCAAACTTGCCTGCAAAATATTCAGGCGGTCAATTTCTTCGACACTGGCAAACGTGACTGCGTAAGCAAGGGCGTTATCGATAATCAACTGCTCCAAATACAATCGTTTTTTTTCGGTGAGTTTTTTAGAGTCCGCCAAACCGGCAATCGGTCGTCGCGGATCGAGAATAACCGCAGCGGCATATACCGCTCCGGCAAGCGGACCCCGGCCCGCCTCGTCAACCCCGCAGCGCAGAAGATTAGACGACAGCCGCTTCGACATTTTTTTCTGCGCCGACCGCAACCGGCGAATCACCAGTGGTATACCGGGCCAGCAATGGACGTAATGCATCTACGACCTTTTGACTATTATTGATAGCCAAACTGGCATGCATCGAGGCAAAACGCGCGCGCAATCGATCAGCCGCGTCACGATGAATGATCCAATTGCCCATTGCCTGCGCCAAATTTTCCGGCGTCGCCTCGTCCTGAAGCAATTCAGGCACCAACCATTCGTTGGCCAAAATATTTGGCAACCCCACATAAGGAAGGTATGCCTTACTTTTCATCATACGAAAAGTTGTTGGCGACATTTTGTAGGCAATCACGTGCGGGCATTGAAGCATCGCCGCCTCCAACGTGGCCGTGCCACTCGCCACCAGCGCAACATCTGCCGCCGCCAAGGCGAAGTTGGCATGGCCAAACAGTATTTGTAATGGCAGGTCCTGCGCACCCATTTTCCATTTCATCGCATCAAACTGTTCGCGTGTTTCGCGGGTGGCCAGGGGTACCAAAAAAATCGCCTGCGGAAACTGTTTGTGCAAACACTTGGCTGCCTCAAGAAATAAACCGGCGTGATAATCCAGCTCAGTCTGCCGGCTGCCAGGTAACAACGAAACGACTAGTTGCGATGGCTTTAATCGCAATTGTGCGCGTGCCGGGGCCTGCTGCGACACATTGGGAAACTCATCGGCAAACGGATGCCCCACATACGAAGAGGCAATGCCGGCACGGTCATAAATCGCCTGCTCAAACGGGAAAATGGTCAGCATATGATCAACCGCTGCCTTGATTTTATGAATACGTTCGCCCCGCCATGCCCAGATCGACGGACTAACATAATGCACCGTGGTGACACCGGATCGTTTTAAATCCCGCTCGAGTCCCAGATTAAAATCGGGCGCGTCAACACCAATAAAAAGACTGATTTTTTCACGCAACAATCGCGCCTTTAACGCGCGGCGCATGGCATGAATTTTTCGAAAACGCTTGAGCACCTCAATATAACCACGCACCGCCAATGTTTCCATATCGAACCAGGATTGGGCGCCAGCCGACTGCATTTTTGGGCCAGCAATGCCGACAAATTCGAGTTGCGGAAACTCTGCTCGCAAGGCGCGAATCAAGGATGCGGCAATGGCGTCTCCCGATGGCTCTCCGGCAACAATTCCAATCTTCATATTTTTAACGCACGATGCCGCGGGTTGATGCCTGCAAAAAATTTGCCAGCACCTGCACCTCGGGCGCCACGTCTTCCGCCAATGCGGCTTTTGCGTCTGCAAAACTCAGACCATTTCGATAGAGTGTTTTGTAGGCACGTTTGACGTTGGCGACTTGCTCGGCCGTGAACCCACGCCGTTTTAATCCCTCCGAATTGACACCAACCGCAGCCAACGGATTGCCGCCACAGGTGACATACGGCGGAATATCCATCAACACCACACTCGATACCCCACACATGACGTGGGCGCCGATCTTTACAAACTGGTGCACGCCGGTAAATCCCCCCAGCGTCGCCCAGTCACCGACCTCGACATGACCGGCCAGTTGTGTACAGTTGGCAATGGTCGTGTTGGAACCAACAACACAGTCGTGGGCAACGTGAACATAGGCCATCAACCAGTTGTCGTTGCCGATCGTGGTGACACCCTTGTCGTGTATCGTGCCGCGATTCAGCGAACAATATTCACGAATGGTATTACGATCACCAATCACCAACCGTGTTGGTTCGCCTTGGTATTTCTTATCCTGATTGGCCTCACCTATCGAGACAAAATGAAACAGGCGGTTATCACGGCCGATTGTTGTATGCCCGGTTATGACAGCGTGGTGCCCAATGGATGTGCCGTCGCCAATCTCCACATCCCCATCGATCACACTGTACGCACCCACACTGACGTTGGCACCCAGTCGGGCGCGCGGATCTACGATTGCTGTAGGGTGAATTCCCGCCATCAGGGCACCTTCCGCATCGTACACAGCAGCTCTGCTTCACAGGCGAGTAAGTCACCGACCATGGCGCGAACGGCGAATTTCACAATGCCGCGTTTTTCGTTTGTCACCGTTGACTCGAGTGTCAACGTATCGCCTGGCGTAATCGGTCGCTTAAATCGTGCACCGTCGATGCCGGCAAAATAATAGACCGTTTTATCGTCCGGTTTGGTACCCATCAATTTAAAGGACAGAATTGCCGACGCCTGGGCCAACGCCTCAATAATCAACACCCCTGGCATCACGTGATAATAG
Source organism: Burkholderiales bacterium (assembly GCA_031427615.1). Classification (GTDB taxonomy): domain Bacteria; phylum Pseudomonadota; class Gammaproteobacteria; order Burkholderiales; family Usitatibacteraceae; genus UKL13-2. The sequence continues at coordinate 1,326 of JANPNU010000032.1, read as the reverse complement.
GGAAAGTGTCCCGGAAAATGCGGTTCGTTCACACTGACTTGTTTTAGCGCGCGAATTTTTTTGTTAACCAGGTCAATCTCCAGCACCCGATCGACAAACAAAAACGGATACCGGTGAGGCAGGTACTGTTTGATTTCTTCAATGTCCATCATCGATGATTCACTCATCATTTACCCTCAACTTCCTGATTTTTTCTGCCAATTCATCCAGATGCCGAAGCTGCGCGGCGTTTTTTAACCATTCGCGATGCGGCATCAGCGGAAACCCGGCACTGTACATTCCGGGCTCGGTAATCGATTTGGTAACAAACGCATTCGCCGACAGGATTGCATCGTCACAGATCTCCAAGTGACCGGTAATCGACACCGCGCCACCAATCATCACCCTCTTGCCAATTTTGGTTGACCCGGCAATGCCGGTGCACCCGGCGACAATACTGTGGTCACCAATTTCGCAGTTATGGCCCACCTGAATTTGGTTATCCAGCTTGACCCCGTTGCCAATAACGGTGTCGTCAATGGCGCCACGGTCAATGGTTGTATTGGCGCCAATTTCGCAGTCGTCGCCGATAATGACCCGACCCGTCTGTGGAATTTTCACCCATCCGTCCACATCACTCGCGAAGCCAAAGCCATCTGCACCAATAACCACACCGGCATGAATCAATCCGCGTGCACCGATTTGTGAATCCGCATACACCACCACTCTTGCGACTAATTCAGTGCCTTGGGCAATCGAAACGTTTTCACCGATGATGGAGCCGGCGCCAATACGCACGCCATCACCAATCGTGGCATTGGCACCAATCGAAACAAACTCACCGATTGATGACGTTTTTGCCACCGTTGCGGAAACGGCAACCACCGCGCTGCCGTGAATTCCTGAGGGATGGGTGAGCCGGGGCGAAAACAACTGCGCCACCCGCGCAAAATAGGCGTAGGGGTTATCAACAATAATGCGCGGCCTGTTGGTGGCGTCGCGGTCTTTGGGCGACAGAATAACCGCCCCCGCCTGCGTCTGATCGAGTGCGCGACGATACTTGGGATTGGCGAGAAACGAAATTTGCGCGCCGGTTGCACGCTCAAGAGTGCCGACCGAGGTAATGGGCACCGCCACCTCACCGATCACGTCGCCGCCAAGTACGAATTTTAAGTCGCGCAAATACATGCGCTATTTTCGCACGGCGGCCGGTGCTTTTGGAATCGGTGCGAAGCCTGGATGGCTGGCAAAAAATACTACGCCGGCAGATCAAGTTTGGCGGATACGGGCGGAGCGATCAGCCCATTCGAGCCGCGCAGGTCTTATTTGTCGCCCAGTGCCTTGATA
>JANPNU010000031.1:0-3257 GCA_031427615.1 Burkholderiales bacterium | reverse complement strand
GCGCCGGGGAAGGTCAAAAACGCAGCGCGCACTCACCGCCGTACTTTTGTGGCAACCCGACACACTGAACTTGGGCCCCGGCCGAACGCCGGGGAAGGTCAACAGCGGCACCGTGGAGCATGAGCGGGTGAGCGTGGCTTTGTTGATGTGAGGAAGTGAGGAAATGCCCGCACTCCCAAGCACCTTCCCCTGCGAAGGCAGGGGCCTAATTTTGCTGCGTCACCACACATCGAACTTTGGCCCCGCCCGAACGCCCGGGAAGGTCAACAGCGGCACCGTGGAGCATGAGCGGGTGAGCGTGGCTTTGTCGATGTGAGGAAGTGAGGAAATGCCCGCACTCCCAAGCACCTTCCCCTGCGAAGGCAGGGGCCTAATTTTGCTGCGTCACCACACGTCGAACTTGGGCTCCGGCCCCGGCTTTAAGCATATCGGGGCAGGCTCTGCGCCGGGGAAGGTCAAAAACGCAGCGCGCACTCACCGCCGCACTTTTGTGGCAACCCGACACACCGTAACTTGGGCCCCGGCCGAACGCCGGGGTCAAAAGCGGCACCGTGCTTACCTCCTCACCTCATTGATTAATCACTTACTCCGATAGTCGTCGTGACACGCCTTGCACGATGCGCCGGTTGCGCCCAATTGTTTTTTGATGTCATCAAAACTGCCGGTTTTTGCAATGGCTGCAAGCTTGGTGGTTTCTTCATTCATTTTTGTCATCTTGGTTTTGAAGTCTTCCATCTTTGTCCAGATCTCCGCTTTGGCTTTGGTGGGCGCACCGGCATCGGTGCCTTCGCCGAATCCTTCGATGGCGAGGGAGGCCACCCTGGCGACGTTATCGGCATGGCGGGCGAATGCGGCCTTGTCGTAGGGTTTTTCGCCTTTGGCCATGGCACCCATTGGCACAAAATTCCAGCCAATTATTTTGTACACACCCTGACGATAGGCAATGGCGTCGGCCGGTTTGGTCTGGGCTAACGCGCTACCGGTGACCAAGGTTGCGATGGATGTGCTCAAAACGAGTAGAAATTTTTTCATGACGACCTCTGGATAAGTTGGAAGCAAAATGACACTAAGCGACACTCAGTTTTTAATCGAACAGCAAAAAATTTGCAACGATTTACGCCAACAATCGTGACCAACAGTTACCGATATCGGGCGGCAAATCATGAAATTTTTGGGAACTTCTAAAAACCCCGTCATCGCGGCGCAGGCCGGGATCCAGAGGTGGACAAGTTATTGCAAATACAAAAGGACTGGATTCCGGCCTCCCTTTTGTGAAACTTGTTTATGGGCGGGCAAATTCAGACATTTGTTCTTGTAAAGCCGCATACAGCAAGGCGTTTACTTGTTTGTAGACTGGCCAACCGCATCGGCCCAGCAATTGGGAGTTTCATAAAGCCGCACGTTGGTCAGGGTTAATTCGTGACCAAATCGATCACGGTAGGCGTGTTCCAGTATTTTGAATGCCATCGAGGCCAAATTTTCTGCGGTCGGTACGTCGTCGAGAACCACCGTTTTGTGATCCGGAATCATCGCCAAAAAATCCCGCATGATCTTGTCGCCCCGCCAAACTAAAAACGCGTGATCCCAAATTGCGATCAATTTTTCATTGGCAATCGCCTTGATATCGCCAAAATCCATCACCATGCCGTCGTCAGCCGCGCCATCTTCATGGATGACATTTGAGGTGAGGGTGATTTCGAGTGCATAACGATGGCCGTGAATATTGCGACACTGGCTTTTGTGATTGGGCAAACGGTGTCCCGCATCAAATTCGAGGCGACGGGTCACGGTGATGTTGTGAGGTGCATTCATAGGCTGACAGTATAAAACACTCACCCATTATCTTTTGGTCGAGATTTGGCCTTGGTGATGGCGAAACGCTAAAATAAACGGCTACTCACTGCGATTCAACACGTATTTTTATTTCCGAGTAAAAAATGGCACTCATTGTTCAAAAATATGGCGGTACCTCAATGGGCTCACCCGAGCGTATTCGCGAGGTCGCCAAACGTATTGCCCACTATCAGGCGCAGGGCCATCAACTGGTGGTGGTGCCGTCAGCCATGTCGGGTGAAACCAACCGGTTGATTGGGCTGGCCAAACAATTATCGGATGACCCGGCCGGTCGTGAGCTCGACGTGATTGCTGCCACCGGTGAGCAGGTTTCGGTTGGTCTATTGTCATTGGCGATTCAGAGTTTGGGATTAAAGGCAAAAAGTTACACGGGCTGGCAGGTCAAAATCACTACTGACAGCTCGTTTACCAAAGCACGGATTTTGTCGATTGATGACGTTAATATTCGCCGTGATTTGGCGGAAGGAAACGTCGTGGTGGTCGCCGGTTTTCAGGGAATCGATGCCGACGGCAACATCACCACGCTGGGACGGGGTGGGTCGGACACCACCGGTGTGGCGATCGCCGCCGCACTCAAAGCCGATGAGTGTCAGATATTTACCGACGTTGACGGTGTTTACACGACCGACCCGCGCGTGGTGCCGGAAGCGCGCAAACTCGATCACATCACCTTTGAAGAAATGTTTGAGCTCGCCAGCCTCGGCTCGAAGGTATTACAAATCCGCTCGGTGGAATTTGCCGGCAAATACAAGGTGAAATTGCGGGTGTTGTCGTCCTTTACGCCACATGATTCAAACGACACCGGCACCTTGATTACGTATGAGGAAGACAATATGGAACAGCCCGTTATTGCAGGCATTGCGTTTAATCGTGATGAAGCCAAACTGACCGTCACTGGTGTGCCGGATCGCCCGGGCATCGCTTACTCGATTCTCGGCCCCATTGCCGAGGCCAATATCGACGTGGATGTGATTATTCAAAACACCTCATCCGATGGCATCACGGACTTTTCGTTTACGGTCCATCGCAATGACTACGATCGGGCGTTCAAGTTGCTCAACGACGTGGTCAAGCCTGCGATTAATGCCAAAGGTGTGTCCGGAGACAACAAGATTGTCAAAGTCTCTATTGTTGGCATTGGCATGCGCTCACACGCCGGTGTCGCGGCAAAAATGTTTGCCTGTCTGGCCAAGGAAAACGTCAATATCCAAATGATCTCAACCTCCGAAATCAAGACCTCGGTGGTGGTCGATGAAAAATATATGGAGCTTGCGGTGCGGGCGCTGCACGCCGCGTTTGAGTTAGAAAAATCCCCCGTTTAACAGTTTTGCAAACAACGGCACCGCCACAAGCGGTGCCGTTGTTTTATTGGAGCGCACCATGAAGCTGCCGAAGTTTTTTGC
>JANPNU010000030.1:0-13857 GCA_031427615.1 Burkholderiales bacterium | reverse complement strand
GCCTCTAGCAGGCTAGCCGACATTTATTCTAAGATATTGTTATTTATAGTCATTATTTGATTAATTTAAGCCTACGTGCGTGTTACACAATTTCGAAAAAACCTGCCGAGGTCCGCATGGGTAACGGTAAGGGTTCGCCGGAGTACTACGTGGCTGAAATTCAGCCGGGTAAGGTGCTCTACGAGATGGACGGCGTGCAGGAAAATCTGGCAAGAGAAGCGTTCGCATTGGCGGCGGCAAAATTGCCGATCAAGACGACGTTTGTGCATCGCATGTTGGGTTAAGAAAGGAAATCGACCATGAACACCAAAGAAATGCGGGCGAAATCCCCGGAAGAACTTAACAAAGAGTTGCTCGATCTTCGGCGCGCGCAGTTTTCACTGCGCATGCAAGTTGCCACGCAGCAACTCACCAACGTCACCGAGATCGGCCGCGTGAAGCGCGAAATTGCGCAGATCAAAACCATTCTCACTGAAAAAGCGAGGGCAGCATAATGACCGCCGTCACAACAGAAAACACCACCAAACGCACCTTGACCGGTGTGGTTACCAGCGACAAGATGGACAAAACGGTCACCGTATTGGTTGAGCGCGCTGTTAAGCATCCGGTTCTGGGCAAGATGGTGCGTCGTTCCAAGAAATATCACGCACACTCGCCTAACAATGAAATCAAGACGGGCGATACGGTGATGATTGAAGAAACAAAACCGATGTCGAAGACCAAAGCGTGGGCCGTTTCCAAGCTTTTGGAAAAAGCGAAAGCCGAATAATTCGTTTTTCAATAATTTAGCAATGCTCAAGAGCCCGCAGATTGCGGGCTTTTTTGTGTGATGCTACTTGGCAAGGTATGATCCTAAAAACGGCAGTTGACCGCTCGACATTGTTTGAAACACTGCGTATTCATTGATGTTTTGTGGGTTTAAGTTGTTCACCTTTTGGGTGAGAGTGCGACGGGTGCGATGGTACGTTTTTGCGACTCCCTGGCGGTGTTGCTCCTGCTTGCAACGTGCAGGTTGCCGCGTCGCTGTTGCCAAATGAGGCCTAGCCAGAAAGCCGCAAAAACGCACACTCACACCCGTCCAACTGCCGTTTCTAGGATGATAATTCCGTCATGCATCGTGACCCATTCGACCCCTTTACATTTTTTGCAGGATAACTCTCTGCCATCATGTTGCGACTAACCGAAATCAAATTGCCACTCTTTCCCACGCCGCTCTCGGCGGAGCAGGAAAAAGATGCCTTGAGAGCACAAATCCTGCGACGACTAAAAATCAAATCAGCGAATTTGTTGTCGTTTTCAATTTTTCGTCGCGGCTATGATGCGCGCAAGAAAGCAAAAATCTTGCTGGTCTATTCGCTCGATGTCGAGGTAAATGACCAGGCGGGTTTATTAAAAAAATTTCAAGGCGATCCGAAAATTTCACCAACGCCTGATACCGGCTACAAATTTGTCACTAACGCCCCAGTGAATTTTAGGCAATCACGACCGGTCATTATTGGCATGGGGCCATGTGGTTTATTCGCAGCGCTCACGCTTGCACAAATGGGGTTCCGTCCCATTGTTTTGGAGCGTGGCAAAGCGGTACGTGAGCGCACACAAGATACGTGGGGATTGTGGCGCAAGTCAGTGCTCGATCCGGAATCCAACGTGCAATTTGGCGAAGGTGGCGCCGGTACGTTTTCCGATGGAAAATTATCAAGCCAGATCAAAGACCCGTTTCATTTGGGTCGAAAAGTGCTTACCGAATTTGTTGCCGCTGGTGCGCCACCTGAAATTTTGTATGTTTCCAAGCCGCATATCGGCACCTTCAAACTGGTGTCCATTATCGAAATCATGCGCGCCAAAATAGAGGCGCTAGGCGGCGAAATTCGCTTTCAGCAAAAAGTGATTGATTTCGATATTGATCAAAAATCGGCCGGCCGACCCATAAGAGCCGTATTGCTGCATTCCGGAGAATCAATTGCGACTGATCATGTTGTGTTGGCGATCGGTCACAGCGCCCGCGATACATTTTATAAGCTTCACGAGCGTGGCGTATTTGTTGAGGCGAAACCATTTTCGATTGGTTTTCGGATCGAGCATCCGCAAAGTTTGATTGACCGGGCGCGGTTTGGCGCGAGTGCGGGTAATCCGGTGCTGGGCGCGGCCGATTACAAGCTGGTTCACCACGCCCGTAATGGCCGCTCGGTTTATAGTTTTTGCATGTGCCCCGGCGGTACCGTCGTCGCAGCCACATCTGAAATCGGCTGTGTGGTCACCAATGGCATGAGCCAATACTCACGAAACGAACGTAATGCCAATGCCGGAATTGTGGTTGGGGTCACTCCGCACCAAGATTATCCTGAGCATGTGCTTGCCGGCATCGAGTTTCAACGCCGTTGGGAATCGGCGGCATTTCTGGCCGGTGGTAGCAACTACAATGCGCCCGCACAATTGGTCGGTGACTTTCTGGCCGGTCGCCCATCAGCAGAAGGTGGCTCAGTCATTCCGTCCTATCAACCGGGCATAAAAATGACTGACTTGGCAAGTTGTATGCCCTCGTTTGCGACCGAAGCGATCAAAGAGGCGCTGGGTGCATTCGACAAACAGATTCATGGCTTTGCCATGGCAGACGCAATCATGACTGGCGTTGAGACGCGGACATCCGCGCCGATCCGCATGACACGGCGCGATGATAATTTTCAAAGCGTCAATACTGTTGGACTTTTCCCGGCTGGCGAAGGCGCCGGCTACGCCGGTGGAATTTTGTCGGCCGCTGTTGACGGAATTAAGGCGGCCGAAGCGGTGGCGTTGAGCATGTTAGATTCGAAGGTCACCACCCGACATAAACGTATGATTCCGGACGATCAGATGAGTCCGTATTAGGGCACTTTTAAAAACCCTGTCATTCCCACGTAGGCGACAATAACCAGCCCTTTACCGGCGTCCCGCGGGATACGCGGCGATAAAGGCCGGTAGCCAATTTTTGGTTGCCATTGAACCCGCAACATAAATTGGGCCCTGCCTACGCAGGGGAGGGAGTTTTTGAGGTTTTTAGAAGTTGCCAATTTGTAAAGTGACCATATGGCGCGCTGTTCCAGTCGATAACGACCGAAGACGGTCGCCAGTAAACGAGTTATTTTCCGCTGCCGCGATTGGCGCTGGCACCACGGATCAAGGTGCCCACGCCGCCACTGGTCAGTACTTCCAGCAACAGCGCATGTGGTACCCGGCCGTCAATAATGTGCGCCGTCCGTACGCCGTTTTTTACCGCGTCGAGTGCAAAATCGATTTTTGGAATCATGCCGCCAGAGATGGTGCCATCGACGATCAATTCCTGAATTCGTTGGGAGGTCAAGTTGGTCAACACATTGCCCTGTTTGTCCAGGACACCTTTGGTGTTGGTGAGAAATATTAATTTTTCCGCCTGGAGCGCGATGGCGATTTTCCCCGCCACCACATCCGCGTTGATATTGTAGGCGGTGCCATGTTCATCCACACCCAATGGTGCGATCACCGGGATAAAGTCCTCCGAGTCGAGCAAATCAATAATCGCGGTATCAATCTTCACCACTTCGCCGACCAGGCCGATATCAATTTTTTTACGCTTGTCTTCGGCGGACTTGACGGTCATTTTGCGGGCGTGGATAAAGTTGCCGTCCTTGCCGGTCAGGCCCACTGCCTTTCCCCCCGCCTTGTTGATCAGGCTGACAATTTCCTGGTTAACCAATCCGCCCAGCACCATTTCCACCACATCCAGCGTTTCATCGTCGGTGACGCGCATGCCCTGAATGAATTGACCTTCTTTGCCAATTTTTGACAACAGTGAATTAATCTGTGGCCCACCACCATGAACGACGACCGGGTTCATGCCGACCAATTTAAGCAACGTGATGTCTTCGGCAAAATCTTCCTGCAGTCCGTGATCGGTCATGGCGTTGCCGCCATATTTGACGACGATATTTTTATCCCAGAAGCGTTGAATGTAGGGCAGCGCTTCAATCAGTACCTCGGCCTTTTGCGCAGCTGATATGGTGCCGATTTTATTAGCGGCGTCCTCGACTTTATTTACAATGGCCTTTTTTGAGGGCACAACCGAATCAGTCTTGTTGCCCGCCCGGGGCGCGCCCTTTTGGGTCGACGCCGTTGTGGATGATTTTTTTTCGGGAGGGGATTTTGCAGGCATGGAGAAGATTCCAAAGTGTTGGACGAGAAAGGTAAACTTTCGCGGATTCTACGACGTTTCTTGGCGCGCTGCGGCTGGCTGTTTGAACCGCACCGCGCTCATATGGTCATTCGGCCCTGGCTTCGCGCGCCAGAAGTGCTTTTAAAGCGTCTCTTGGGTTGGCGCCATTAAACAACACATCATTTATGGCCTCGGTAATCGGCATCGAAATTTTGTGTTTTTTGGCAAGCGCCAAGGTTGTCTGGGCCGAGTTCACGCCCTCGGCTACATGACCGAGCTGCGCCAGAATTTCGTTGAGGGATTGGCCTTTTGCCAATAACAATCCAACCCGGCGATTACGCGACAAATCACCCGTCGTCGTCAGAATCAAATCGCCGACGCCAGTCAAGCCCATAAATGTTTCTGCCTTGCCACCCATTGCGACACCCAGTCGGACCATTTCGGCCAATCCACGCGTGATAAGTGCGGCGCGGGCATTGAGGCCCAATTGCATCCCATCCGAAATGCCCGCCGCGATGGCCATGACATTCTTCAGCGCTCCGCCAAGCTCAACACCGATCAGGTCAGCCGACGAATAAACCCGCAAGGCGTGATGACTTAAGCCCGCCGCCAGCGTTTTTGCAAACTCGAAATCATTGGCCGCCAGAGTCAGTGCGCACGGCAGACCGTTGGCGACTTCATCGGCAAAGCTCGGGCCGGAAATGACCCCGTATTTTTGGTTGGCCGCGACCATACCGCCGACTGTTTCGTGCGGAAGCCGCCCGGTAGTACGATCAAATCCCTTACATGCCCAAATGATGGGAGGCGCCTGGTTGGTGACAGCGTTGACGGCAGCGACCGTGTTTGCCAGCCCCGCAGTTGACGTGGCGATCAGAACCACCTCGGTGCCCGCAACCGCATCGTCCAATTTGCTGGTGATGTTGATATTCTCAGCAAGGCGAATTTGCGGCAAATATTTTTGATTGACCCGCGATGTGGCCATGGCTGCCATTTGTAAGGCGTCACGGCCCCATAATGAGACCGAATTTTTTTTGGCAAGCGCAACAGCCAAAGCCGTTCCCCAAGCGCCGGCACCGAGTATAGCGATCTTCACGCTTTGATTGGTCGGCAGGGAACAAGGACGGACATATTAGTCACCCCAAACTTGCGACAGTTGCATAAATCCGCTTTGCCCATCCCGATGTTTGACCGGCAACCAACCATCGGCGGTCGCGGCACCGGTCACTTCCAGTAGCACCGCGCGCTGCGCGTCAAATATCAAATTGCCCGCTGCGCTGGGGGTTGCCCGCACATTCGCAATTGGCACGGACACTTGTACGTGGCGGCGCGAACCCAGGGCTTCGTTATCAACCCAGCCGACGGTGCCATCGGCATCGCGAACCTTGGTCATTTTTTCGAGTTTCACTAATAATTCGAGTGGTGAATGGCGAAGAATGATGAAAATTTTGTTGGCCCGGTTTGAAGGGGCATCAAACAACACCGTCGGCCGGTCGCCAATGGTGACGAATATTTTGAGTGGTGTAGTGGTGTTAACCGGCACGGTTGTTGCAGACGCTGTTGCAGCAGACGCCGCGGCAGGTGTGGCAAGTTTTGATGGCACCACCGGTACGGCGGTGGCGGCTTTGCCGGTAACTGACTTTTCCGACACCGACGGTTGCGCATCGATGGCGGTCGCAACCAACAAAAACGCCGCAGCGGTGGCGGCGGCGTTTTTGGAGCAAATTGACAACACTAATAATCGTTTAATTTGCATTGGTCCGGTAATTAATGTGTTGCAGTGGTGATCGCTGGCTGCTGGGTGGCTGCCTGCAACTCTTGCGCTTTTTGAGCCTGATACAACGCCTCAAAATTCACCGGATTCAATAAAACCGGCGGGAATCCGGCGCGGGTGATGGCGTCAGAAATGGTTTCGCGCACGTACGGGTAAAGGATATTTGGGTTACCAATGCCGAGAATCGCGTCCAAATCCTGATTCGGTACGTTGCGAATCTGGAAAATGCCAGCCTGATTGGCTTCCGCCAGAAACATGGTCTTTTCGCCGATTTTTGCGGTAACGGTAATGGTCAATTCAGTTTGATAAATACCATCGTCAACCGACTTGGAGGCGTGATGCAATTGCACGTCAACCTGTGGTGCTTCACGTTCCAGGAAAATGCCTGGTGCATTGGGCACTTCAACCGAAAGATCTTTTACGTAGATTTTTTCGATGTTATAAAGCGGTTGGTTTTCCTGGGCTGCTGGTGCGGCGGTTGCGGTTGTGTCGATTGCGTCGGTCATTTCATTCTTCCTTAAATTAATACGTTAAAACGTAACTCAAACAATAAAAAACAGTCGGCCCCAATTCGGCGGGGACCAGGTGGAATTAATGAGTGCCGGCCAACAGGGGTTCGAGTTTGCCAGCCTTATCGAGTGCACTCAGATCATCAAAACCACCCACATGCGTTTCACCGATGTAAATTTGCGGAACCGTGCGGCGTTGCGTTTTGGCCATCATTTCATCGCGCTTGACCGGGTCGAGGTCAATGCGGACCTTGTCGATTCCAGTCACGCCCTTTGCGTTCAGCAAACGTTCCGCCATCTGGCAATAAGGGCAAACTGCGGTCGAGTACATGGTCACTTTTTGCATTGTGATGATCCCTTCGTTACTTCTCGACGGGCAGGCTGGCTTGTTGCCACGCCGCAAATCCGCCGGCAAGTTGATACACCTGACTAAAGCCCTTTGCTTTCAGCAATCTGGCTGCCGCGCCCGCGCGGCTATTGCTGCGACAGGTGACAATGACCGGCTTATCTTTAAATTTTGAAAAATCTTCAATTCGTTTGTCCAACTCAGCTAAGGGCACATTTTTCGACTTGGGAATGCGGCCACCACTGAATTCGCCGTTGTCACGTATGTCGAGCACCAGCGCCTCGCCGGAGTTCATCAATCGGGTCGCTTCCAAAGTGCCGATATCTTTAGAGCCGCCAAGTGATTTGGAAATCGTTGGCCAAAGCAACATGACACCACTGGCGAAAAAAAGCGCGACCAGCATCATGTTTTGGGAAATAAATTCAGTCATGGAGAAATCAAGGTGAGGAGTACAAAAATGAGATGGCTGGAAAAAGGGTTGGACTTGGTTCGGTGCAACGCGGAACGTTTTAGCGTCGTTTGAATCAGTCACCCAATGTTATTGACGAACCGCATCACGTAAACTACGTATTCTAACACTTGGCATCAATTTTCCGACCTTGGGGCGCGCGGGCGGAGCAATGAAATGTGGCACCAAAACAGCAAAAAACAAGTGAATGACCGGAAAAACAAGCGGAAATCTGAAAAATGAAAAAATTGATCTTGATGCGGCATGGTGAATCGCAATGGAATCAACAGAATCGATTTACCGGTTGGGTCGATGTTGACCTCACCAAAAAAGGTGAACTTGAGGCCGAACGGGCCGGCAAAATCCTGAAAGACGAGGGCTTCGATATTGATTTGGCCTACACCTCGCTCTTGACCCGCGCAATTCGCACACTGTGGATTACCCAAGAGGCACTGGATCGACGTTGGGTGCCGGTCATCAAACACTGGCGATTAAATGAACGGCATTACGGTGCCTTGCAGGGCCTCAACAAGACAGAGACTGCGAAAAAATTCGGCGAAGAGCAGGTTTTGATCTGGCGCCGCAGCTATGATACGCCGCCGCCGCCGCTTGATATAAATGACCCCGGCCACCCGTCGAAGGACTTTCGTTATGCGGATCTGTTGCCGGAAGAGTTGCCTCAGACGGAGTGTTTAAAGGACACCGTGAACCGAGTTGTGCCGTATTGGCAATTGGAAATTGCCCCGCAGATTCGCGCCGGCAAACGGGTCATCATCGCCGCCCATGGCAACACGCTACGCGCGTTGGTCAAACACCTGGATCACGTTGCTGACGAGGCAATTGTGAACCTTAATATTCCAACAGCGGTGCCATTGGTTTATGAATTGACCGATGACCTCCGACCCATTCGCAGCTATTACCTCGGTGATCAGGATGAAATTGCCAAAGCCGGTGCCGCGGTCGCCGCCCAAGGGCGGGCATAGCGGCATGCCCGTTGCGGCGCCATGGTGTAACAATTGTTGAAACCAAATGAAAATAAGAAAGTCGTTTTCTGGCGGCCATTTTCAGCCCGTTATGCTTCGATCGCCTTGTTAATGCTTGGTTCTGTTTGTTCGAGTGCTGTCGCGAATCCCCCGGCTTTTTCTGGCCCTTCCAAAGCGGAAAGGGTTGAAACAAAACAAGCGTTGGATGATTTGCGGGGACGAATCGACAAGCTCAATCGTGCTCTGGTCAAAAGCGAAGAGTCGCGCAGTGAAATTGCCGATCAACTAAAAACCTCTGAGAAGGCCATTTCCGAGGCCAATCGAAATTTGCTGACAATGGCCAAGGAGCAACAGGCAATTGGCCGCGATCTGGCTGACATTGAGCAGCGTTCCGTCACCGCGCGCGCCGATATCGTCCGCGAAGAAAATTTACGCGACAAACTCATTGTTCATCAATACATGTACGGCAACACCGATGCCATGCGATTGATGTTAAGTGGTGAAGATGTTTCGGCGGTTGAGCGGCAGCTGGTCTATCTGGGTTACGTCACGCGCTCACGAATTGCGACGATTGGCCGGCTAAAGAAAAGCGTCGCAACTCTTGCCGCACTCGGGGTCGAGGCATACGAAAAACAAATCCAGCTCGCCGCCAATGCAAACGAACAAAAAAAGGCGCGCGCAATGTTGGTCGCCGAGCGCATCAGCCGGCAAAAAATATTGGGACAGGTTCGGGCGGACATCAGCAAAAACCGGCGTGAAGTCGGCCGTCTGAAACGCGACGAAAATCGTCTGACAAAGTTGGTGGAACAAATTGCCATTGCGCTCGCGCGCGCGCAAAAGCCCAAGGCTGACCCGCGGCCCGAATCAAGACGCTCCGGCGACAAAGCGGACGCTGGACGCATCCGCAAGCCAGGCACGGTTGTCACCGACGAAGCCGATGGTGGTTATGTGGGACGTGCGTTTGCCAGCCTGCGGGGAAAATTGAAGTTGCCGGTTCGTGGTGAACTTGCCGGGCGATTCGGTGCCCAACGTGAGGAAGGTGGCGTCACATGGAAGGGGCTATTTATTCGTGCCGCAGATGGTCAGCCAGTCCGGGCGGTGGCCGATGGCCGTGTTGTTTTTGCAGACTGGCTGCGCGGCTACGGCAATTTGGTCATTGTTGATCATGGAGCCGGTTTTTTGAGTTTATACGGCCACAATGAAAGTCTGATCAAACAAGTTGGCGATAATACGTCTGCCGGCGAGTCAATTGCGTCAGTCGGATCGACGGGTGGCGCGTTGGAATCGGGTGTATATTTTGAATTACGTTTGGATGGCAAGCCGTTTGACCCAATGCGTTGGGTCGGCAATTAATGAATGTTGAAATCGGAAAATTGAATATGGAAAAATCAACCCAATCCCACCCGCCGAAATTCGGAAAAAAAATGAAGGCAGCCGGCTTGATTGGCCTTGGTGCCGTATTAGGGGTGTCGTTGTCGCTGCATTTTTCAGCCGTTGCGGTGCGCCAGTCAACCATGTTGAATTTGCCGATTGAAGAAGTCCGCATGTTGTCAGAGGTGTTTGGGCGGGTCAAAGCCGGCTATGTCGAAGAAGTGGATGACAAACGCCTGATCAAAGAGGCAATTAACGGCATGCTGAACGGTCTGGATCCACATTCGGCGTTTTTGGATGAAGAGGCATATAAGGAAATGCAAACCGCCACCAGCGGAAAATTTGGTGGTCTGGGTATTGAGGTTGGCAGTGAGGATGGATTCGTAAAAGTCATTTCACCGATCGATGACACGCCTGCGTTTAAAGCAGGCATCAAGTCGGGCGATTACATTATTAAAGTCAATCAATCAAATCTGCGCGGCGTGTCGTTGACCGAGGCCGTCAAGCGCATGCGTGGAGAAGCGGGCACCGAAGCGGTACTAACTATTTTGCGGCGCGGGGAAGGGCGTGAACTGGTGTTTAACGTTAAACGTGCGGTCATTGAAATTCAAAGCGTACGCAGCCGCCAGCTGGAGCCCGGCATCGCCTACATTCGGCTGACACAATTTGAACAAGCAACCCCCGAAAAAATGGTGCGCGCGATTAATGACGCTTATAAACAAAATAACGGTCAGATTAAGGGCATGATTTTGGACCTGCGAAACGACCCAGGCGGTGTGCTCGAAGCGTCGGTGGCCGTGTCTGCGGCGTTTTTACCAAAAGATGCGTTGGTGGTGTACACCGAGGGTCGGATTGAAGACGCAAAAATGCGTCTGCATGCTAAAAAAGAAGACTACCAACGTCGCGGAGGCAAAGACGATATTTTGGCCAAATTGAATCCCGCCGCCAAGACCGTGCCGCTGATTGTGTTGGTCAATAATGGCAGCGCATCGGCATCCGAAATTGTTGCCGGTGCCTTGCAAGACCATAAACGTGCAATCATCATGGGCACGCAAACGTTTGGCAAGGGTTCGGTTCAAACAATTTTGCCGATCGGTGACAGAAGTGCAATTAAATTAACCACGGCGCGATATTTCACACCGGCCGGTCGATCGATCCAGGCGAAAGGAATTTCACCGGACAAACAAGTTGATGACGGCTCGCAGCGGTTGGTCATGCGCGAAGCGGATCTAGAGCGGCATTTGACGACGGAAGACGAGCAAAAAGCAATCGAGGCGATCAAGAATTCACCGGGCGAAACCGCAACGGACGAACAGCGTGCCGCACAGATCGCGCTCAGGAAAGAAGAAGAAAAACCGGTTGAATACAAACCTCGCATGGCAGTCGATGGCCGTCCGATTGATTTTGTATTGCAGCAGGCCTTGAATCATTTTAATGGTCAGGCGGTTGCGGCCAATCCGAAAGCGTGGCTGGCCATGACGACTGCGAGCGCCGCAGTCAAACCGGTCGCCACTGTGGCCGCAGTCAAGCCGGCAGACGTGAAGGCCGCCGTATCCAAATAAGTCGCGAACTTTCTTCGGAAGGGTAACGTGGACGATCACAAATTACTGCGTTATTCGCGGCACATTCTGCTCGAACCGTTTGGTCTGGAGGCACAGGCAAAACTGGACAGTGCCACAGTGCTGGTGGTGGGGGCGGGGGGATTGGGTTCGGCCGCACTCTTGTATTTGGCGTCCGCTGGTATTGGCCGCATCCTGATCGCCGATGGCGACGACGTTGACCTCACCAACCTGCAGCGCCAGGTTATTCATCGCGAATCAACCATCGGCCTAAACAAGGCGGAGTCGGCCAAGGCTTCCCTTGCCGAAATTAATTCGACCATTGTTGTCGAAGCCAACACAATCCGGTTGGATGACGATTCGCTTGATGGTCTGGTGCGGACTGCCGATTTGGTATTGGATTGCACGGACAATTTTGCAACCCGTCATGCTATAAATCGCGCCTGTTTCAGACACCGCAAAGTGCTGGTGTCGGGTGCGGCGATTCGTTTTGACGGCCAGTTAACCAGTTTTGATTTTCGTTCGGACAATGGGCCTTGTTATGCGTGTTTGTTTCCGGAAGACCAGAATATGGCCGAAGAGCGCTGCGCCGTAATGGGTGTTTTTGCGCCGTTGGTTGGGGTGATTGGCACCATGCAAGCTGCACAGGCCATACGCTTGTTGACCGGCCTTGTGAATGAAACAAATACGACGGGTGGACAAGGCCGGTTATCGATGTTTGATGCACGTAATATGTCGTGGCGCGAAGTTCGTTTTCGTCAGGATCCGGCTTGCCCGGTATGTGCAACAGGCCATCGTGCCAGCATGGCAACCAAGGAGATGGAGCATGTCTAGTAAAGTTGCGCGCGGTGAGTGGTTCGGAATGGTTGTCGCGTCGCTGGCGGCGGCGGTGATGATGACATTGTCCGTAACGGGGGTTGCACAAACACTTTATAAACACGTCGACAAAAATGGCAAGGTGACCTATTCAGACAAGGTGCCCAAAGCGGGTGAACAAGCGTCGAAGGTCGTGGTTGACCCAAGCGCCAACATTGTCAAAATGCAGACCAAAGACAGCAGTGGTAAGGAACAGAAATTTTCCGATATCAAGGCGCGTGGCGACGCGCGTGCGGCCTTGCGGGACAAACTTCAGAACAACGTAAAAACGTCAGAAGACGCCTTGGACAAGGCGAAAAAAGCACTCGAAAACGGCCGCGACCCGGTCGCGGGTGAGACCCGAATTGTGGTGCGTAAAGATGGTAATTCGGTCATGCGGCTGCCTGAGTATTACAGTCGTATAGCCGGTCTGGAAGCGGCGGTCAAGAATGCCGAGGAGGCGGTAAAGGACGCAGAAGAAAAATTTCGCCGCGGGGCGCCGGACTAGTTTGACCTGGTCGGTTCAGGTGATTTTGCAGTTAGCGTTGTAGATCTGCCAACGGCCAGCGCGGTTTAACAGCAAAGCTACCATTTTCAAACGTGGATGATGCCACCCCCTGGCTGAGGCGTAGCGCCGCAGCAAATGCAATCATCGCCCCGTTATCCGTGCATAACGCCAAGGGGGGATAAAAAACGTCGGCACCAATTTTGTTGGCTTCGCGCGTTAATGTGTCACGCAGTCGTCGATTGGCCCCGACGCCTCCCGCGACCACGATTCGTTGCATATTGTTTTGTTTTAGCGCCTTCAGCGATTTGACGGTTAACACCTCGGCAACGGCCGCTTCAAATGCCGCCGCCACATCCGCGCGGTGCCGGTCGGTCAGGCCGCCAGCGGTTAATTTGATCTTTTTGACCAACGTCAGGACGGCGGTTTTTAAACCACTAAAGCTGAACTCGAGGTCATTGGAATGGATCATCGGTCGCGGCAATTTGTAGATTGAGGAATCACCGGTCAACGCCAGATTGGACAACTTTGCGCCACCGGGATAACCCAATCCCAACAAAGACGCGGTCTTATCAAATGCTTCACCGGCGGCATCGTCAACCGTTTCACCGAGCAAGGTGTAGTCGCCGACCCCGCGAACGGCCATTAACTGGGTGTGTCCGCCGGAGACCAATAGGGCAATAAATGGAAATTCCGGTCGCGGCTCGGCGAGTAGCGGCGAAAGCAGATGTCCTTCCAAATGATGGATGCCAATCACCGGCTT
This sequence comes from Burkholderiales bacterium, assembly GCA_031427615.1. GTDB lineage: Bacteria > Pseudomonadota > Gammaproteobacteria > Burkholderiales > Usitatibacteraceae > UKL13-2. The sequence goes on along the minus strand of JANPNU010000030.1, from coordinate 582 downwards.
GTTCAATGCGGCGGCCATGGCCACAGCCACACTGTTGCCAACCAGTAATGCACCTCCGAGCCCCGGGCCTTGGGTAACACCGATGCCATCCACGGCATCAAGTGAGCAACCACTATCATCCAAAAGTCTTTCAATTAAAGGAATCACCCGGCGAATATGGTCACGCGACGCCAATTCCGGTACCACCCCACCGTACGCGGCATGCATCTCGACTTGGGAGTGCAGTTGATGGCCAACAAGGCCCCGTGACGTGTCAAAAAGCGCCACGCCGGTTTCGTCGCAAGAAGATTCGATGCCGAGGATTAACAAGGTAGGTGATAGAAAATGTTGTGGAATTCGGAAAACTTGGCAATTATATTTGGCTTCGCTGCAAAACGGTGCGCAATGTTTTCGATTGCTACTTGATTGGATGCGGGGAAATCCAAGCTTCAGACCCACAACCTCTCACCAGGTTGGGCGGGCATAACCATAAAAGTGATTAAGGAAATATTGATATGTTGGTCAAACTGAAAGAGAACGAACCGTTTGACGTGGCTTTGCGCCGCTTTAAACGTGCAATTGAAAAAACCGGCCTGCTTACCG